>NZ_JAXMNS010000173.1:0-7495 GCF_034670285.1 Nocardioides sp.
AACCCACAACCCTCAGCCGCGCCGGAAGCGGGCGGCGAAGTTGGCGAGGATCCGGCCGGGGTGGACGACATCGACGGCGCGGGCGGCAGTGCTGAGGGCGTCGGCCTCGGTGGGGTGGAAGTAGCCGTGATGGGCGTAGGCGTCGATGCGGGTCAGCAGTCCGGACAGATCCAGCTCGGGGTGGAACTGCGTCGCATAGGCGTGCTGGCCGATCCGGAACGCCTGCACCGGACAGGCAGACGACGTCGCGAGTCGTACGGCGTGCGCCGGCGCCACGGTGAGCGCCTCCTTGTGCCCGCCGTACGCCGCGAACGACTGCGGCAGACCGGCGAACACCGGATCCTCCAAGCCCTCCGCGGTCAGCTCCACCATCAGCGGACCGACCGCCTCGGGGTACGAGCGGTCGACGATCCCGCCCTGGTGGGAGCCGAGCGTGCCGATGCCGTAGCACGCGCCGAGGAAGGCGATGTCGCGTGCCACCACGTCGTCGAGCAGCGCGTAGACATCCTTCTCGGCCAGCAGCTGGCGCTCGGACTTGGTCGAGGCGTCGTCGGAGTAGGTGAAGGCGCCGCCGCCGAGGAGGACGCCCGAGTAGTCGTCGAGGTCGACCGCGAGCGGCTCCGCGCCCAGCTCGACGCGATGCAGGTCCTCCTGCTCCACTCCGAGGTAGCGCGAGAAGGCCGCGTGCTCCTCGACTGCAGCGAGGGGCTCGGCCCGGATGGAGAGCAGGAGGAACGGCTTCACGCCGTCGGTCCGGGCTCGACCGGCGGGATCCCCTCGGGCCGCGGGCCGGTGTAGTCCTCGCCGTACGCCCCGGGCGCCGGACGCCGGGTCTTGCGCGGCGCCTTCTCCCCCGGACCCATCCGACGTGCCGTCACGAGGAAGGCGGTGTGGCCGATCATCTTGTGGCCCGGGCGCACGGCCAGGCCCTCGACGTGCCAGTCACGCACGAGCGACTCCCAGGCCTGCGGCTCGGTGAAGCCGCCGTGCACGCGCACCGTCTCGGTGAAGCGCGACAGCTGGGTGGTGGTGGCCACGTAGGCGCACACGATGCCGCCGGGTCGAAGCGCATCGGCGGCGGCGTCCAGGCACTCCCACGGCGCGAGCATGTCGAGGATGATCCGGTCGCAGCGCATGCCGGAGGCCGGCAGCTCCTCGGCGAGGTCGCCCAGCGTCAAGGTCCACGCGGGGTGCCCGGGGGCGTCGGGCTCGTTCGGCACCCCGAAGAACTGGTTGACGTTGCGACGCGCCACCTCGGCGAACTCCTCGCGACGCTCGTAGGACTGCACGCGACCGTGCGGGCCGACGGCGCGCAACAGCGAGCACGTGAGGGCACCGGATCCCACGCCCGCCTCGACGACGTCCGCGCCGGGGAAGATGTCGGCCATCGCCACGATCTGGGCGGCGTCCTTGGGGTAGACGACGGCCGCGCCGCGCGGCATCGACACCACGAACTCCGAGAGCAGCGGGCGGAACACGAGGTACTCACCGCCCGAGGTGGAGGTGATCGTGAAGCCCTCGTCGCGACCGATCAGGTCGTCGTGGTCCATCCCACCGCGGTTGGTGTGAAAGGTCTTGCCGGCCTCGAGGCAGATGTTGTGCTTGCGGCCCTTGGTGTCGACCAGGCGCACCCACTCACCCACGCGCAGCGGGCCGCGGTGGACCCCTGACCACGCCTCCGGGGGGACGTCGACGTTCTCGCTCGGCAGGTGGGGCTCGCTGGTGGACACCGCGGAACCGTACCCGAGTCCGGTCCGAGACCGTCTGTCAGCGGGGTCTGCGACGTCGTACGACGCGGTCGAGGTCGCTCAACGAGAGCACTCCCACCAGCGAGCCGGCGTCGTCGAGAAGCACGTACTCGGCCACCGGTGAGCGGTTGATCGCGCCGAGCAGCTCGTCGCCGGTCACGTCGGCCGGGAGCCGGTGCTCGGCCCTGACCACCCTCGCGACGTCCGCGACCGGCACCCAGGGCTGCCGCTCGGCGGGGACCGCGGCGACAGCGGTGTCGCTGACGACCCCGAGGAGGCGACCGCCCGCGTCGGTGGTCACGAGCCCTGGTGCCTCGGCCTCCCGCGAACGTCGCAGTGCCTCGGCGAGCGGGAGGTCGGGAGGTACGGCGAGGGGTCGCCGCACGAGGTCGCGCACGACCACGGCGCCGACCTCGAGCCTCAGCCGGGCCACCGCGAGCTCGCTGGTCGCCATCGTCCAGAGCAGCAGCGCGATCGCGACGCCGAGCACGGTGTCACTCGTGCGCGGCTCGTCGGAGACGGCGGGGACGACGAGCACGGTGCCGACCAGCACCAGCAGCGCGACCCCCTGGCCGCCTCGAGCGGCGAGGACGGCGCCGCGCCGCGGCGAGCCGGTCAGGCGCCAACCGGCCGCCTTGACGAGTCGACCGCCGTCCATCGGCGGGGCGGGGACGAGGTCGAGCAGTCCGAGGACCAGGTTGGCCAGCACGATCACCTCGAGGGCCACGCTCCACAGGCTCACCTCGAGCCCCAGCCGCAGCAGCAGGGCGAGGCCCCCCACCACGAGCGAAGCGAGGGGACCGACGATGGCGGTCACGAACTCCTCGCGCGGGGCCGCGGCTTCGCCTTGAACCGCGGTGCGGCCGCCGATCAGGCTGAGGGTGATCGAGTCGACCTGGTGCCCGTAGCGGCGCGCCGCCACCGCATGGGCCAGCTCGTGCAGGAGCACGGCGAGGTAGACGGTCACGCCGATCACCGCGCCGACCAGGTAGGCGAGCACGCCGAGCCCGGGACGTACGCGATCGATCTGCGGGACCAGCGCCACGGCGAGGACGACGACCAGCACCAGGGTGGTGATCGAGAGGCGGATCGGGACCCCGACGAGCGAGCCGACCCGGAACGAACCGGGTGCGGCCACGGTCTGCGGCGCGGGTCCGAGCATGTCGTGAAGCCTACGGCGCAGGTGTCGGTGCCCGCGCCTAGGGTGAAGCCATGACCAGCCCAACGGTGTCGCCCGCCGACGTCGTCGCACCCCCCGTAGCCACCCCCGTCGACGGGGTCGACGTCCTGGGCTCGCTGTCCCCGAGCCGGGCGAGCGACTTCCTCACCTGTCCGCTCCTCTACCGCTTCCGCACGATCGACCGGCTGCCGGAGCCACCCTCGCCCGCCGCGGTGCGAGGCACCGTGGTGCACCAGGTGCTCGAGGACCTCTTCGACGTCCCGGCCGTCGAGCGCACGCCGGAGCGCGCCGACCTGCTCCTGGAGCCCGCGTGGGAGGCCCTGCTCGCGGCCGAGCCCGACCTGGCTCAGATGTTCGCCCCGACGACCCCCGACGGGCCCGAGGTCGGCGCCTGGCTCGCGACCTGCCACGACACGCTGGCCGTCTACTTCGACCTCGAGGATCCGCGCCGCCTCGAGCCGGCCGAGCGCGAGCTCTACGTGGAGTCCCTGCTCGAGTCCAAGCTGTTGCTGCGCGGCTTCGTCGACCGTGTCGACATCGCCCCGGACGGCGCGATCCGCATCGTCGACTACAAGACCGGGCGCGCACCGGGCGAGGGCTTCGAGGCCAAAGCACTGTTCCAGCTGAAGTTCTACGCCCTGGTCCTGTGGCGCATGCGCGGGGTCGTGCCGGCCATGCTCCAGCTGGTCTACCTCGGCAGCGGCGAGATCCTGCGCTACGCCCCCGACGAGGAGGACCTACGCGCCACCGAGCGCAAGGTCGAGGCCGTCTGGGGCGCGATCGAGGCCGCTCGGTCGAGCGGCCAGTGGTTGCCCCGGCGTAGCGGGTTGTGCGGGTTCTGCGCCCACCGTGACCTCTGCCCGGAGTTCGGCGGGACTCCCCCCGCCGCTCCCGGCAACCCCGGCGGCCATTCCAGCGGCCACCCCGACGACTACACCGGGGTGAGGTCCAGCTCCCGCGCAGTGATCTTCCCGGCCGCGATCTCCTCGGCGAAGTGGCACGCCACCCGGTGACCCGGGCGGACCTCCCGCAGCTCGGGACGCTCGTCGTCGCAGCGGGTCTCCTGCCGGAACGGACAGCGCGTGTGGAACCGGCAGCCGGTCGGCGGGTTCGAGGGGGACGGCAGGTCGCCCTGGAGGATGATCCGCTCGCGGGTCGCTTCGATCTTCGGGTCCGGCACCGGGACCGCGGACATGAGCGCCTTGGTGTACGGGTGCGTCGGGTGTGCGTAGAGCTCGTCGGCGTCGGCCTGCTCGACGATCCCCCCGAGGTACATCACTGCCACTTCGTCGGCCATGTGTCGTACGACGGCGAGGTCGTGGGCGATCACCAGGTAGGTCAGGCCGAGCTGCTCCTGGAGGTCGTCGAGCAGGTTGAGCACTTGGGCCTGGATCGAGACGTCGAGGGCAGAGACCGGCTCGTCGGCGATCACGAGGCGCGGCTCGAGGGCCACCGCCCGGGCGATGCCGATCCGCTGCCGCTGCCCGCCCGAGAACTCGTGCGGGTACTTGCGCGCCGCCGAGGCAGGCAGGCCCACCTGGTCGAGCAGGCGCCGTACGCGAGTCTCGTCGAACGGGATCCGGTGCGCCCGGAGCGGCTCGGTGAGGATCGTCTCGACACTCTGGCGGGGGTTGAGGCTCGCCATCGGATCCTGGAAGACCATCTGCATGTGGCGGCGCATCTGCCGCAGCTTCTCACCCGACAGGTCGGCGACGTCGGTGCCGTCGAACAGCACGCTGCCCTCGGTCACCGGCGCGAGCCGCAGGATCGCGCGACCCAGGGTGGACTTGCCGCACCCCGACTCCCCCACCAGCCCGAGCGTCGCTCCGGGGTTGATGGTGAGGTCGACCCCGTCGACGGCACGGACCGCTCCGACCACTCGGTTGAGCACCAGGCCCTTGCGGATCGGGAAGTGGACCTTGAGTCCACGGACGTCGAGCAGTGGCTCGGTCATGACGTCGCCTCCGGCGTGTCGGTCGTCGTCGGCGCCGCGGCGCCGGCGGTGGTGGTCGCCTCGGCGCCCAGCGGGTGGAAGCAGCGCAGGTCGCGATCGCCCGTGTGCTCCAGGACCGGCGCCGACTCGGTGCAGGCCTCGACGCGTCGCGAGCAGCGGGGAGCGAACGCACACCCCTGCGACCACGGGATCGTCTGCGTCGGGGACCCGGGGATGGGTGTCAGTCGCGCACCGCGCGGCGAGTCGAGCCGCGGGATGCTCTCGAGGAGCCCGCCGGTGTAAGGGTGACGTGGCTCGGCGAAGAGTTGGTCGCGGTGCGCGGACTCCACGATGCGACCGGAATACATGACGCGCACGTCCTCGCACATCCCGGCCACGACTCCGAGGTCGTGGGTGATCATGAGCAGGGCCGCGTCGGTGTCGGCCACGAGCTCCTTGAGGACTTCGAGCACCTGCGCCTGGATCGTGACGTCCAGCGCGGTCGTGGGCTCGTCGGCGATCAGCAGCTTGGGCTCGCAGGCGAGCCCGATGGCGATCAGGACGCGTTGGCGCATCCCGCCGGACATCTGGTGCGGGTACTCCCTGATCCTGCGTCCGGCATCGGGGATGCCCACGCGGTTGAGGAGCTCGACGCCGCGCTCGAGGGCCTCGGACTCCGAGATCCCGAAGTGGCGTCGCAGCACCTCGCTGAGCTGCTTGCCGACCGTGATGACCGGGTTGAGCGAGGTCATCGGGTCCTGGAAGACCATCGCGATCTCCCGACCACGGAGCCGGCTCATCTCGCGGCGACTCTTCCCGAGCAGCTCGGTGCCGCGGTAGCGCACCTCACCGCTCACCTTGACGCCGCGCTGCGGCAGCAGCCCCATGATCGCCAGGGCGGTCACGGACTTGCCGCTGCCCGACTCACCGACGATCGCGAGGTGCTGGCCGGGGTTGATCTCGAAGGAGACCTCGTCGACCGCGGTGAAGGTGTCCTGGCCCTTCAGTCCGAAGCGGACGCTGAGGTCGCGCACGGACAGCAACGGTTCGGGGTTCATCGTCGGCTCCTCGGGTCCAGTGCTTCGCGCAGGGCCTCGCCGAACAAGGTGAAGCCGAGCGCGGTGATGGCAATGGCCGCGCCGGGCAGCAGAGCCAGCTGCGGGGCGGCCTCGAAACGGTCCTGGGCGGCGACGAGCATCCGACCCCACTCGGCCACCGCTGGATCCGGCTGACCGAGACCGAGGAACGAGAGCGCGGCGACCTCGATGATCGCGGTGGCGAGGTTGAGCGTGGCCTGCACGACCGTGGGGCCGATCGAGTTGGGCAGCACGTGGCTCATCACGATCTTGCGGCGCCGGATGCCGAGCGCCTCGGCCGCCAGGACGTAGTCGGACCGCCCCTGGGCCAGCATCGAGCCCCGTAGCAGCCGGGCGAAGATCGGCACCTGGGCGGCCCCGATGGCGATCATGATCGCGTAGGAGTTCTGGCCCAGGACGGCGGCGATGCTGACGGCCAGCAGCAGGCTGGGGACCGACAGCATGATGTCGACGACACGCATCACGACGTTGTCGATCCACGCGCCGACGCGACCGCCGACGGCTACGGACCCGCCGGCCAGGATGCCGAGCGCCGCACCGAAGGACAGCCCGATCGCGGTGGCGACCACGCCGTACACCAGCGACTGGCGGGCACCGTAGACGAGCTGGGTGAACAGGTCGGAGCCGAACCGGTCGAGCCCGAGCAGGTGCTCGTCGCTCGGACCAGGCACCGACGTCGGGGTGACCTGGCCCGACCACTCCGCCGAGCCGGGCTGGTAGGGCGTCAGCAGGGGGGCGATCAGGGCGATCACGACGAAGGACAGCACGATGAGTGCGCCGACGATCGCCGTCGGGTTGCGTCGCAGGCGGCGTGCAGCTGCGCGCCAGAGGCCGACGCCCGGCTCGTCGTCAGGGGTCAGCAGCGCCGTGCTCGAGGGCCCGGCGGGAGGCAGAGAGCTCGTCATGAGACACGCACCCGGGGGTCGATGACGCCGTACGCCATGTCGACGGAGAGATTGATGAGCGCATAGATGATCGCGATCAGCAGGATGTAGCCCTGCAGGACCGGGTAGTCACGTTGCCCGATGGAGTCGAAGAGGAACCGGCCGATGCCGTTCCACGCGAACACGCTCTCGGTCAGCACGGCGCCGGAGAAGAGCAGACCGGCCTGGAGGCCGATCGTCGTCATCACCGGCAGCATCGCGTTGCGCAGGATGTGACGACGCGAGACCAGCAGGGAGCCAAGGCCCTTGCTCTCGGCGGTGCGCACGTAGTCCTCGTTGAGGACGTCGGCGACGGCGGCCCGGGTGATTCGCACGATGATGGCCAGCGGGATGGTGCCCAGCGCCACCGCGGGCAGCACCAGGTGCGTGAGCGCGTCGAGGACGGCGTCCCACTCGCGCGTGAGGAGACCGTCGAGGACGTAGAAGTTGGTGATGTGGGTCGCGTCCATGCGCGGGTCCTGGCGCTGCGAGGTCGGCAGCAGGTCGAGCCAGTTGGCGAAGACCAGCTTGAGCAGGATCGCGAGGAAGAAGACGGGGGTCACGACTCCGATGAGGGAGCCCGAGACGATGGTGGTGTCGAGCAGCCGACCCTG
>NZ_JAXMNS010000174.1:0-7482 GCF_034670285.1 Nocardioides sp.
TTGCCAATCAGGCCCGGCTGGCCGCGGCCGGCGAGCTCGCCCAGGTCGCCTACCGCGCGATCGGCACCCGACCGTCGTGGGACGAGCCCGTCCTGGCAAGCGTCCCGAAGGACCTGCGCCGGGCAGTGCGGCTCAACGTCGCCTCACGCCGGGAGTTCCGCTCGATGCACTCGACGCTGAGCGACACCCTGCCCGCCTGGCGCATCGTGCGACCCGAACCCGCCGACGACCTCGTGGCGTACTACCTCGAGGCCGAGGAGCGCTTCGGGGTCGACTGGGAGTACCTCGCGGCGATCAACCTGGTCGAGACCGGGATGGGTCGCATCCGTGGCTTCTCGGTGGCCGGCGCACAGGGGCCGATGCAGTTCATCCCCAGCACCTGGGAGGCCTACGGCTCGGGCGACATCAACGACCCGCGCGACTCGATCCTCTCGGCAGCGCGCTACCTGGACGCTCGTGGCTTCACCGAGCGCGACGGGGTCGCCGGAGCGCTCTACAGCTACAACAACCACCCCGCCTACGTGCGCGGGGTGACCGCGCTGGCCACGGTGCTACAGGACGACCCGCGGGCCTACCTCGGCTACTACCACTGGCAGATCTACTACCTCAGCAGCGCCGGCGACGTCGTCCTGCGCCCGGGCTACGAGTCGCGCCGCTCGATCCCGGTGGACCGGTTCCTGCGCAACAACCCCGAGGCCGCGAGCACCTGAACGGTCGAGACCGCACCAGGTCGGTCCAGGTCAGGCCGGGTCAGACCGGGTCAGACCCGGTCAGCCGATGTCGTGCGAAGTCACCCAGGCAACGATCTGGTCGGCCAGCTCGGGACGGCACACGATCAGGTCGGGCAGGTAGACCTCGTCCTGGTTGTAGCGCAGCGGGGTGCCGTCGATGCGGCTGGTGAAGAGGCCGGCAGCGCGGGCCACGGCCACCGGGGCGGCGCTGTCCCACTCGTACTGACCGCCGGCGTGCACGTAGGCGTCGGTGAGGTCGCGGGCGACCGAGAGCACCTTGACCCCGGCCGAGCCCATCGGCACCAGCTCGGCGCCCAGTTCCTCGGCGAGCCCGTGCACGAACTCCGGCGGACGGCTGCGCGAGACCGCGATGCGCGGCTTCGGCGCCGTCGACGGCGGCACGACGGGCGGGCGGCCGGTGTTGAAGGTCTCCCCCAGCACGGGCTGGGCCACGGCGCCCGCGGTGAGCTCGCCGCCCTCCCCTGCGCTGCGCTCCCACAGGGCCACGTGCACGGCCCAGTCGTCGCGCGGCGGCTCCGAGAACTCGCGGGTGCCGTCCAGCGGGTCGACGATCCACACCCGCTCCGCGGTGAGGCGGACCTTGTCGTCCTTGCCCTCCTCGGAGAGCACGGCGTCGTCCGGACGCAGCTCGGCCAAGAGGCCCATCAGCAGCTCGTGGGCGGCGGCGTCGCCGGCGTCCTTGAGCTCGCGGCCCTCCAGGCCCTCCTCGCGCACGGCGAGGAGACGTCGTCCGGCCTCCTCGGCCAACCAGGTGGCGAGCACGTGGTCGTCGGTGGCGGCTGCGGCGGGCGGGGTGCTGGGCGTGTAGGTCACGGCTGCACCTTAGTGCGGTACGCCGCTGTCACCTGGTGACACCCTCGTACCGCACTGATCCCCGACTCACTCAGCGGCGGGCGGAGCCAGCCGGGCCAGCTCCTCCTCGATCACCAGCGGATCGAGCTTGACGAAGACCGGGGTCGGCTTCTCGACCGGTGTGCCCACCACCAGCGGACGGCGCTTCCAGGCCGGGGCCGAGGTGTAGTCGCCGGTGATGACCGGGTAGCCGGGGCCGCCGTCGAGGTCGTCGACCTCGTCGATGCGCGGCATCGGGGCGATGTCGCCCGAGCCGCCGAAGACCGCGTCCACGGCGTTGGCCGAGAACGGCAGGAACGGCGCGAGGATCAGGTTGAGGTCGGAGACGCACTGCGCGACGACGTGCAGCACCGTGCCGAGTCGCTCGCGCTGCTCCTCGCCCTTGAGGGTCCACGGCGCGGTGTCGGTGACGTACTTGTTGACCTCACCGACGGCGCGCATCGCCTCGCCGATCGCCTGCTTCTGGCGGTGGCGGGCGATGAGGTCCCCGACCACGGCGAAGGTCTGCTCAGTCATCGCGAGCAACCGCTCGTCGTCCTCGGCGAGCACGCCCACGGGCGGCAGCTCACCGAAGTTCTTGGCAATGAGGGTGGCGGTGCGGTTGACCAGGTTGCCCCAGCCGGCGACGAGCTCGTCGTTGGTACGGCGCACGAACTCCGACCAGGTGAAGTCGGAGTCCTGGGCCTCGGGGCCGGCCGAGGCGACGAAGAAGCGGAACGCGTCGGGCTGGTAGCGGCTCAACAGGTCGCGCACGTAGATGACGACCTTCTTGGACGAGGAGAACTTCTTGCCCTCCATCGTCAGGAACTCGCTCGAGACCACCTCGGTGGGCAGGTTGAGCTCGCCGAAGGCGTGCTCGGTGCCGCCGTGCGTGCCCAAGCCTCCGTAGGCCAGCAGCTCGGCGGGCCAGATCTGGCTGTGGAAGGTGATGTTGTCCTTGCCCATGAAGTAGTAGGACAACGCCTCGGGATCGTTCCACCACGCGCGCCAGGCGTCGGCGTCGCCGGAGCGTCGCGCCCACTCGATCGAGGCCGACAGGTAGCCGATCACGGCGTCGAACCACACGTAGAGCTTCTTGGTCGGGTTGTCGCGCCAGCCGTCGAGCGGCACCGCGATCCCCCAGTCGATGTCGCGCGTCATCGCGCGCGGACGGATCTCCTTGAGGATGTTCTGGCTGAAGCGGATGACGTTCGGGCGCCACAGCTCGGTCGCCGCACGGCCGTCGAGCCACTCCGTCAACGCGTCGGCCAGCGCCGGCAGGTCGAGGAAGAAGTGCTGGGTCTCGATGAACTCCGGCGTCTCGCCGTTGATCTTCGACACCGGGTCGATCAGGTCGGCCGGGTCGAGCTGGTTGCCGCACGAGTCGCACTGGTCACCGCGGGCGCCCGGGGTCTTGCAGATCGGGCAGGTGCCCTCGATGTAGCGGTCGGGCAGCGTGCGCCCGGTCGAGGGCGAGATGGCGCCGTGGGTCGTCTGCTCGACGAAGTAGCCGTTGTCGTAGACGCCCTTGAACAGCTCCTGCACGACCGCGTGGTGGTTGCGCGTCGTCGTACGGGTGTAGAGGTCGTAGGTGCAGCCCAGCGACACGAGGTCCTCGGCGATGACCCGGTGGTTGGTGTCGGCGAGCGCCTGCGGCGTGACCCCCGCCTCGTCGGCGGCGATCAGGATGGGCGTGCCGTGCTCGTCGGAGCCGGAGACCATCAGCACGTCGTGCCCGGCCATCCGCATGTACCTGCTGAAGACGTCGGAGGGCACGCCGAAACCGGCCACGTGGCCGATGTGGCGGGGGCCGTTGGCGTACGGCCAGGCGACGGCGGACAGGACGTGAGTCATGCCCGTGATCCTAGGGTTCCGGGCTGCCCCGACCTACGCCGCCTCTCCTCGGGCTCCTGTCAGTGCACGTGGATCGGCGTGCGCAGCGGACCCTCGCCGGGTGGCACCGACTCCAGGACCTCCACCTCGTCACCGACGGCGATCCGAGGCGCGTCGGCGCCGCTCGGGTCGGTGACGTCGGGGATCAGGTTGACGCCGAACCACGTCTTGCCGTCCCAGCGCCGGGTTCGCGCCAGCGTGGCCAGCGGTTCGCGGCCGCGCTCGGCCGTCTCGGGGTCGACGGTCGTCATCACGCAGCGCTCGCACGCCTTCACCGCCCGGAAGGTGGCCTCGCCGATCCGGATCCTGCGCCAGTCGTCCTCGGCCCAGGCCTCGGCTCCACTGATCACCACGTTGGGGCGAAAGCGCGTCATCGCCAGCGGCGCCGCACCCGCGACGGCCTCGTTCAGGTCGGCGAGCGACCCCTCACTGGTGAGCAGGAGCGGGAAGCCGTCGGCGAAGGACACCCGGTCGTCGGCCTCGCTGTAGCGCTGGTCGGTCGGGCGTCGCTGCGGGTCGTCGAGCCACACCAGCCGCGCGTTGGTGCCCAGCACCTGGCAGATCCACGACGCCACCTCGGGCCCCGTCGGGACGGCTGTGATGAACGACGCGCCCACCCGCACCGGCACCTGCACGGCAGGGTCGGGCACCACGACGTCCATCGGCGCCGAGGGCCGGCCGTGGTCGCCGGGGGTGTGCAGGCGCAGCCCGGTCTCGGTGACCTCGGGTCGCAGCAGCAGCATCGCGTTGACCGTGCGGGCGGTGAGTGCGGTGCCGGTGTCGTCGACGATCATCCAGCGCCGGTCGCCCGCAAGACCCCACGGCTCGACGACCGCGTCGTCCAGCGCCTCCCCACGGCACGACTTGATGGGGTAGCGGCGTAGTGCGGAGAGTGTCATCGCCATGGGGCCGACCCTACGAGACCGGCACACGATAAACATGCCTGATGAGCACGCACCCCCCGACGACTCCGGCGCCCGCGCCGACCATGCGTCCCCAGGTCGACCGCGTACGACGGCGCCTCCGGCTGATCTTCGAGCCCTTCTGGGTCGTCCCCGCGGTGTGGTCCGCCTCCGCAGTGAGCCTCGGCCTGGCTCTCCCACAGCTCGACGCCGCGATCGGCTCGCCGCTGCTCTTCCAGGGCAGTGCCGACAGCGCACGCTCGGTGCTCTCGACCACGTCCGGGGCGATGATCTCGGTGACCGGCCTGGTCTTCTCGATCACGATCGTGGTGCTGCAGCTGGCGAGCAGCCAGTTCTCGCCACGCGTGATCGCGACCTTCCTCGAGGACCGCGTCACCCAGCACACGCTGGGGGTCTTCGTCGCCTCGTTCCTGTTCTCCCTGACGGTCCTGCGCTCGATCCCCGATGCCGGTGGGATGGACGACGCCGTCCCCGAGCTCGCGGTCACGTTGTCGTTCCTGCTCGTGCTGGGTGCGGTGGCGATGTTCTTGGCCTTCATCCAGCACATCACCCAGTCGATCGCGGTCTCGACCGTCATCCGGCGGGTGGGAGCACAGACCCGCGACCTGCTCGTGCGCAGCAAGGAGCGTCGCGCGACGTTGCCGAGCGCCGTGCCCGAGCTGCCGGACCTCAAGGGTCAGACCGTCGCGGTCGCGCGCCGCTCGGGCTACATCGACGCGATCAACTCCGGGCTGCTCCGCAACTGCGCCCTCGAACGCGGCACCCGCGTCGAGGTCCTCTACCCGCTCGGCAGCTTCGTCGCCGAGGGCGCTGCCCTGGCGATGGTGCACGGCCCGAGCGCCGACTCCGACTGGGACGAGCTCGTCGCGAGCGCAGTGGCGCTGCGCGCCGAGCGCTCCATGGAGCAGGACATGACGTTCGGCTTCCGGAGGCTCGTCGACATCGCCGAGCGCGCCCTGTCCCCCGGCGTCAACGACCCGACCACGGCGGTGCAGGCGATCGACGAGCTCCACGACATCCTGCGCCGCATGGTCGGCGACCCGTCAGTCGTGGGAGTGCACCTCGACCACGACGGCGCACCTCGGGTGCTCACCCAGGAATGGACCTTCGGCCAGTACCTCGACCTCGCCGTCGACGAGATCGCCCACTGGGGCAAGACCAGCCTGCAGATCCCCCGGCGGCTGCAGGAGATGCTCACCGACCTCGCGGTCGCAGCGCACGACGAGCACAAGCCCGTCGTGCTCGCGAAGAGCCACGAGATCGGTGGCTGAGCCTCACGTGAAGTCGAGGTCTCCGGTGCGGGAGCGCTTGAGCTCGAAGAAGTAGGGCACCTTCGCGACTGCGAGGCACCCGTCCCAGAGCTGGCCGGCCTCCTCGCCGCGCGGGATCTTCGACAGGACCGGGCCGAAGAACGCCGCGCCCTCGATCGCGATGGTGGGCGTGCCCACGTCGTCGCCGACCTGGTCCATGCCCTCGTGGTGCGACTTCGCCACCGCGTGGTCGAGCGAGGCGTCGTCCATCGCGTCGACCAGCTCGGGCTCGAGCCCTGCCTCGGCGAGCGCAGCGATGATCATGTCGCGGTCGATCTTCTGCTTCTCGTGGTGGATGCGCGTGCCCATCGCGGTGTAGAGCGGGAGCAGCACGTCGTCGCCGTGCTTCTCCTGCGCGGCGATCAGGACGCGCACCGGACCCCAGGCAGGTGCGAGCATCTCGCGGTACTCCTCCGAGATGTCCTTGTCCTGGTTGAGGTAGGCCAGGCTCATGACGTGCCACGACACCGAGATGTCGCGGACCTCCTCGACCTCCAGGATCCAGCGCGAGCTGATCCAGGCGAACGGGCACAGCGGGTCGAACCAGAAGTCGGCGCGGGGCAGGACAGCAGCGTCAGAGGTCATGCAGATCTCAACCACTTGCGCCGTTGCCTATTCCCGGCAGCACGACCGCCGTGCGCGGTTGAGGGCTACTTCTTCTTGCCCTTCCTGACCAGCACCGCGGCGACGCCGCGGCTGCGCTGGGCGATCCCGTCGCCGGCGAAGACCACCTTCACGGTGCGCTCCCCCGGCTTGAGACCGTCGAGCACGACGCGCACGAAGCCGTTGTCCAGGACGCCCTGCTCCTTGGTGCGACCGACCTTCACCCGGACCGGCCCGGACGGCGTGGTCCCCGGCGCGGCGACCCGGACGCGGACGACGGCCTTGCGCTTGCGGCCAGACGTCCGGACACCGACGGTGGACGGCGTCGTGGTGCGCGCGAAGTCGAAGGTCCGCACGATCGAGCGGTAGCGCGGCTTCGCCATCGTGATCTGCGCAGAGATCGCGTGCCCCACGTCCGCCTCGGTCGGCAGGTAGGTCGGCTCGAGGGCACCCTCGATCGCGATCCCGTCGCGCAGCCAGGCGTACGTCGTGGTGACGTCCTCGGGGTCGGTGGTGCCGGGCTCGACGGCGAGCTGGGCGCCGTAGTGGTTGCGTCCGGAGGCCGTGATCGGCGTGACCTCCTCGATGACACCCTCGACGACCGGTCCGACCGCCTGCGGGGCGGCCGCGGTGCCCTTGACGAAGCCCGAGCGGCGCGCCACCTCGGCGGCGGTGATCGTCGTGCCGACCATCGCGCTCGTCAAGGTGAGCTGACTCTGGGTCGCACCGCCGAGGAGGACCCCGTCGGAGCGCCACTGGTAGGACGTGGAGTCGGGCGTGGCCGACCAGGTGCCGGGAGTCGCAGTGAGGACGGCGTCCACCTCCGCGTCGCCGCTCACGGCCGGCGGGGCGGTGCTGACGAGCTCGCCCTTGGCGATCGGCTCAGTGGCCGGCGTGTCGAGGACGCCCGGAGTGTGTGCTTCCTTCGTCGCGGTGACGCGTGCGCTGACCTGCGCACCCACCTGGTCAGGTCCGGGGGTGAAGGTCTGCGCCGTGGCCCCCTCGATCGGGACCAGGTCGGCCAGCCACTGGTAGGTGTAGCTCGGCTTCGGCTTCCAGCGGCCCTTGGCCGCGCGCAGCGTCGCGCCGACCTGCGGGGTGCCACTCAGGCTCGGCGGCACCGTGTTCTTCACGGCCTTGTCGACGAAGTGGATGAAGCCGGTGGGCCAG
>NZ_JAXMNS010000175.1:0-7457 GCF_034670285.1 Nocardioides sp.
GGCGCGGACCAGGACTCGCTTGGCCGGCTGGAGTCGAGCGGCCGGCGCCTCGGCGGCGCGGCGCGAGATGTTGAGGAGCAGGCCCACCGCGAGCATCCCGGCGAACATCGAGCTGCCGCCGTACGACACGAACGGCAGCGGGACGCCGGTGACCGGCATGATGCCCAGGCACATGCCGATGTTCTGAAGGCCTGGAAGCCGAACCAGCAGGCGATGCCCGCCGCAGCGACCCGGCCGAAGACGTCGTCGGTGCGGACGGCGATGCTCAGCGCGCGCCACAGCACGATCCCGAGCAGCGCGATGATCAGCGCCGACCCAACCAGACCGAGCTCCTCGCCGGCCACGGTGAACACGAAGTCGGTGTGCTGCTCGGGCACGAACCCCGACCGGGTCTGCGAGCCGTTGAGCAGACCGTTGCCGAACCAGCCGCCGTTGCCCACCGCGATGCGCGCCTGCTCGACGTTGTAGCCGGCGCCGCGCGGGTCGAGGTCGGGATTGGTGAAGGCCAGGAACCGGTCGACCTGGTACTCCTTCAGCACCCCGCCGCGGACCGCCAGCACAGCCCCGACGACGGCACCCACGCTGAGCGCCGCCAGCCAGCGACGCGGGGCGCCGGAGGCGGCCAGCACCCCGAAGACGGTCGCGGCGAGCACGAGCATCGTGCCGAGGTCGGGCTGGAGCATGATCAGGATGGCCGGCACTGCGGCGATGACCAGCATGGCCACCACGTCGAAGCTCCCCACGCGAGGGTGCCAGCGACCTTCGGCGCGTTCGGCGACGACCAGGGCCATCCCGATGACGACGGCGAGCTTGGCGAACTCGGAGGGCTGGATCGACAACCCGCCGATCATCAGCCAGGAGCGCGAGCCGTTGATGACCGTGCCCATCGTGAGCACGAGGACCAGTCCGCCGACCGAGCCGAGGTAGACGAGCGGGGCGACGATCCGCACCCAGCGGTGATCGGTGGCCAGCACCAGGACCAGCAGCGCCAGGCCGATCGCGACGTTGACGATCTGCTTCTCCAGGTAGGCGCGCGGGTCGCCACCGGTGAGGTCTCCACGAGCGCTCGTGGCCGACCAGACGAGCAGGCAGCCCAGCACGCTGAGCAGCAGCACGGCACCGAGGAGCAGCCAGTCCATGCCCGCGCGGCGCATCATGAGCGGTCCTTGCCGCTGCCGCGCACCTGCGGGGGAAGGATCGAGCCGTTGCGCTGGAAGACGGGCAGGCGGTTCGGCAGCGTGGTGCCGGGGATCGCCGCCTGGGACGGGTCGACCTCCTCGCCCTCGATGCCGTAGAGCGCCTCCCAGATCGCGCGGACGCCGGGCCCGGAGCTGCCCGAGCCGGTGCCGCCCTGGCTGATCATCATCACCACGACGTAGTCGTCGGAGTACGACGCGACCCACGAGGTCGACTGCTTGCCGTAGACCTCCGCGGACCCGGTCTTGGAACGGATCGACACCTCGTCGAGCGGGAACCCGCCCATCCGCCACGACATCGTGCCCTGGCGGGTGACACCGAGCAGCGCCTCGTCGATGTAGGCGTCGATGCCCGGCGGCAGGTCGATCTGAGCGCTGACCTCGGGCTCGATGCGTCGGATGACGGTGCCGTCGGTCGCCACGACGGCCGCGCCGATGCGGGGCTCGTAGAGGGTGCCGCCGTTCGCGATGGCGGCGTAGCCCCGGGCCAGCTGGAGCGGGGTCACGATGGTGTCGCCCTGGCCGATCGCGAAGTTGACCGCGTCGCCGGCACGGTAGGCGTAGCCCTCGATGCAGAACTCGCCTGCGAACGTGTAGACGAAGTCGGACAGGTCCCGGTTGCCCGGGGCGTCGCGGGGCTTGTCGGCGATGCCGCAGTAGTAGTCCTTCTGCGACTCGAAGTAGTCACGCTTCCACTGCCGGTCGGCGATCCGGCCGGCTGCCTCGCCGGGCAGGTCGATCCCGGTCTCCGCGCCGAAGCCCCACTTCTTGGCCTCCTCGACGAGGGGGTCGCGGGCGTCGACGTCGGCCACGTCGGAGCCGAAGCGCTGCCAGTAGTCGAGGCCGATCCGGTAGAAGAAGGTGTTGCAGGAGACCTCGAGGGCCTTGTCGAAGCCGATGTAGCCGTAGGCGCCGGACTCGTAGTTCTTGAAGGCCCGGTTGCCGACCGCCACCGAGGAGGAGCAGTTGAGCCGGGTGTCGGTGTCGTAGCCGTTGGCCAGCGCGCCGGCCGTCATGAACGGCTTCCACGTCGACCCGGGTGCGAACTGGCCCTGGGTCGCCCGGCCGAGGAGCGGCAGACCGGCCTCCTCGGAGTAGAGCTCGGCGAGCTCGTTCTTGGAGATGCCGCCCACCCAGACCGACGGGTCGTACGTCGGCTGGCTGGCCATCGCGACGACACGGCCGGTGTCGGCCTCGAGCACGACCGCTGCCCCGGCATCGGCGACGTAGTTGCGGTTGGTGACGGTGTCTCTGGTGGCGCGCGCGGTGGCGATCATCTCGGCCAGCTGGCGCTCGACGGTGGCCTGCACCTTGGCGTCCAGCGACGTCACGAGCGTGTCGCCGTCCTGGGCCTCGACCTCGCCCTCGTCACCGAGCACGCGACCCATCGAGTCGACCCCGACCTCGCGGTAGCCGGGCATCCCGCGCAACCACGCGTCGTACTCCTGCTCGACGCCGGCGCGCCCCACGACCGAGGCGCCGTTGACCGAGCGGTCGCCGTCGGACTCGGCCTGGTCGAGCTCGTCGGCGGTGATCGGACTGAGGTAGCCGAGCAGGTGGGCGGCGTTGATGCCGAAGGGCTCGGGGTAGTCGCGCACGCTCTGCTGGTCGACGATCACACCCGGGTAGTCCTCGGGCTCCTCGCGAATGCGCTGGGCCTGGGCCTGGCTGATGTCGGAGGCGATCGGGACGGGCTGGTAGGGCGAGCCGTTCCAGCAGACGCCCGGCTCGGAGTCGGTCTCGCCGCAGGTCACGAGCCGCTTGTCGATGCGGCCCGGGCGTACGTCGACGACCTCGGCCACGCGTCGTACGAGGGTGTCGCGCTTCTTGTCGCCGAGCTTGCCCAGGACCGTGCGGTCGAGGGAGACGACCCACGCGAGCCGGTTGGCCACCAGGGGTCTCCCCTGGTCGTCGACGATGAGACCTCGCGAGGGCTGGAGCACGATCTCGCGCACCGACTGGGCGGCGGCGCGACCCTGGTACTCGTCGCCGGTGACGACCTGGAGGTAGTAGAGCCGCACCAGCAAGGTGGCGAAGAGCGAGAAGACCAGGGCCTGGATGACCACCAGCCGCAACCGGCTGGTGCCGGCGGCATCGGGTCCGCGACCGGACGACGACCCCATCACCGCAGGAGGCTCTCGGGCTCGAGGCGGTCGAGCGCGCGGGTGACCGGCGGCACGACGAACGCTGCCAGGACGACGTCCCACAGGACGGCGGCGACGACGACCTGGAGCAGCGCGGGCACGGAGGCCGCGGTGTCCTGCAGGATCAGTCCGCTCAGCAGGAACACCGACGAGCCGAGGAACGAGCAGGCGGCGACGGTCGCGAGCACGGTGCCGACCGAGGGCAGGACGTCGCGGCGCACCCGCCCGGCGACGTACCCGACGAGGAGCAGCGCGAGCGCCCAGCGACCCGCGACGTGGTCGGCGGGCGGGGCGAGGTCGAGCAGCACGCCGGCGGAGAAGCCGGTGACCATCGCGAACTGCGAGCCGCGGACGAGGCCGGCCGCCACCACCACGAGCAGCACGAGGTCGGGCACCACGCCTCGCCAGGCGAGGTGCGGGAAGACGGTGGTCTGCAGGACGAGGGCGACGACGACGGCGAGCGAGACGATCGCGACGCGGGCGGTCGACGTCGAGAAGAGGGCTCTCATCGCAGGCTCCCGTCGGCCTCGACGACGGCGCGGTCGCTGCGGGTGCCCGAGGCGACGACGACGCCGACGAGGTCGAGCTCGGTGAAGTCGACGAACGGGTCGATCACCGCGCGTTGGGTCGACTCGCGCAGGCTCGCGTAGACCGAGACGACCTGCCCGATCGGCACGCCGGCGGTGTAGGGGCCGCTCGCGTTGCCGTCGTCGTCGAGGCTGCCCCAGCTGACCACGGTGTCGCCCTTGGCCGGCACGAGCTTCTGGTCGAGCAGCTCGAGGTCGAGTCGTGCCGAGCCGCCAATCATCCCGCGACCCTGGAGGAAGCCGAGCTCCATGCTCTCGCCGATCCGGCCACCCACGGTGGAGTCGGAGTCGATGAGCGTCAGCACGGTGGCCGAGGTGCGGGTGACGCGCAGGATGCGGCCCACCAGCCCGTCGTTGTTGATGACGGTCATGTCGGGCGCGAGGCCGGCCGCGGAGCCGGCATCGATGGTGACGGTGTGGGTGAAGGACTGCGACGAGCCGAGGCCGACCACGCGGGCCGGCACCAGTGCGTAGCCGAGGCTCTCGGCGGTGCTGGTCAGCCCCTCCAGCTCGAGGAGCTTGTTGCGCCGGTAGCCCGAGGAACGCACCTCGGTGCGCAGCCCGGCGTTCTCGGCCTCCAGCGAGGCGAGCTCGGCGCGCAGCTGCTCACGACTCCGGAAGAACCCGGGCAGCTCGACGATCGGTCGGATCGCACCGGCGACCC
Organism: Nocardioides sp.; assembly: GCF_034670285.1. Classification (GTDB taxonomy): domain Bacteria; phylum Actinomycetota; class Actinomycetes; order Propionibacteriales; family Nocardioidaceae; genus Nocardioides. The sequence goes on from NZ_JAXMNS010000175.1 coordinate 4,592, forward strand.
CGGCCTGGGCGGGTCCGACGACGTCACCCACGACGCTGCGCGCCGGATCGACGACGGACTCGGTGCCGCGGTCGAGCAGCATCAGGCTGGCGCAGGCCAGCACGAGCGCGACGATCAGGGCGCGAGGCGGGGTGCCGTCGTGGTTGCTGCGCGGAGCCTGGCCGAACGGGCGCAAGGAGCCCGGACGCAGGGGGCCCAGGGGGCTCATCGCCGCCGCCGGTTGTCGGCCACGAGCACCTGACGCAGGGCCTCGAACTGCTCCACGCAGGTGCCGGCTCCGAGCGCCACGGAGGTCAGCGGGTGCTCGGCGACGTGCACCGGCATCCCCGTCTCGTGGCGCAGGCGTTCGTCGAGACCGCGCAGCAGCGCACCCCCTCCGGTGAGCACGATGCCGCGATCCATGATGTCGCCGGCGAGCTCGGGCGGGGTCTGGTCGAGGGTGACTCGTACGGCGTCGACGATCGCGTGCAGGGGCTCCTCGATCGCCTTGCGGATCTCGGCCGCGCCGATGGTGACGGTGCGGGGCAGACCGGTGACCAGGTCGCGGCCGCGGACGTCGCCGACCGGGTCGTCGGTGGCGGGGAAGGCGGAGGCGAGGGTCATCTTGACCTCCTCGGCGGTGCGCTCCCCCAGCATCAGGGAGTGCTCCTTCTTCATCCAGGCCACGATCGCGGCGTCGATCTCGTCGCCTGCGGTGCGGACGCTCAAGGAGGTGACGATCCCGCCGAGCGAGATCACCGCGACCTCTGTGGTGCCGCCGCCGACGTCGACGACCATGTTGCCGGTGGCCTCGTGGACCGGCAGTCCGGCGCCGATCGCGGCAGCCATCGGCTCCTCGACGATGAAGACCTCGCGGGCTCCGGCCTGGTAACCGGCCTCCTTGACCGCGCGCTGCTCGACGGCGGTGATGCCGCTGGGCACGCAGATGACCATGCGGGGCTTGGCGAAGTAGCGGCGCCGGTGGACCTTGAGGATGAAGTAGCGCAGCATCTGCTCGGTCGCCTCGAAGTCGGCGATGACGCCGCCCTTCAGCGGGCGCAGCGCAGTGATGTTGTCGGGGGTGCGCCCGATCATCTGCTTGGCCTCGTGGCCGACGGCGATCACCTCGCCGGTCGTGTCGTTGAGGGTGACGACGCTGGGCTCGTCGAGGACGACGCCCTTGCGTCGGACGTAGACCAACGTGTTGGCGGTGCCGAGATCGACGGCCATGTCGCGGCCGATGATGCTGTTCGCCATTGCGCGCGCGCCTCACTGCTCACGCGCATTAACCGGGGAAGGTGGGACTGCGAGCGCGTGATTCCGCGGGTCCCGGTAGCGAGCGTAGGAAGGGCCGGCCCGAAATCGCCGCAGGCACGCCGTCGGACGTGTCGCTGAGTGCTCACGGCCCCAGCGTGGCCCGCGTGATCTGAGTCGTCGGGTGCCTCCGGCGCTCCGGATCAACCGGCGGACGCCACCAGTCGTCGACGACCCCGTCGGCTCGCGACACCCACTCGTCGTGCCCGCTCACGATCCGGGCGATGTTGTGCAGCGACTCCCCGTCGTGGTCGAAGTAGCCGCTGTGGGCGTCGAGGACGTCGCCGGGGCTCATGATCGGCGACTCGGCCTGGAAGCGCGTGGCACCGAAGTCGTCGGCGGCCGGGTCGTGACCGAGTCCCAGTCCCAGTCCCAGGTTGAGCCCCATCACGCTGCTGAGGCCGATGGCGCCGTGGTCGCCCAGGTCGGTGACCACGTCCAGGCTGTTGGCCCCGACCCAGACGTCGGCCTCCCCGATCTCGAGGTCGCTGACGTGGCGGACCTCTCCCCCGAGGCCAGGGCTCCCGACGACCACCAGGTCGTCGACTGCCAGTCCGTGGTCGGACGCCGCGTGGCCGACGGTGGTCGAGCCATAGCTGTGGCCGATCACCGTCAGGTCGGCCGGAGGCCCGCCCTGTTCGGCCCGTTCGGCCCGCAGTCCGTCCACAGCCTCGGCGAGCCGCGCACCACCCTGCTCGGCCAGGCCCTCGTCGAGCACCCGCACCACGTCGCCGGCGAGGCCGTCGAGCAGCGGCACGGTGTCGGGTGCGTCGTAGCCGATCCACGCCAGCGAGGCGTGCGTGGCGTCGTCGTCGGCCTGCCGGGCCGCCTCGTAGACCGCAGTCGCGTGGCCCGTCAGTCCACCGATCCCCGCGGCGTCGGTGCGCATCCCGGGCACCAGGACCGAGACGTCGTCGGCGGTGTCGAGGTCACCCACCGCCAGGGCGACGGCCCCGTCGCCGCCGAAGGCGCCCGGGTCGTAGAGGTAGAGCAGTGCGGGCACGGCCTCCCCCGAGCGCGGATCGGTCGTCGCGCTCGCGTCGTCCAGCGCGGCGGAGGCTGCCTCCGCGTTGCGCAGCAGCACCCGCTCGCGATCAGTGATGAGCCCGCGATCGCGCAGCGACCGAAGGCCGGCCAGGTCGCGGTGGAGCCGCACGTGGTTGGCGTGGTGCCGCACCCGGGCCGGGATGCCGGCGAGGTTGCCGAGCACGCCCGGCGCCGCCACGAGGAGGCCTTAGCGCTCACGGGTCGCCAGGTCGCGCCACCAGGTGCGGACGTCGGCGGCCGGCGTGCCTGGTGACGGCAACGTCGCGAGCGCCCGGTCGGCGGGGTCGGGACGGCCCCCGAGGCGTCGCTCGACCTGCTCGAGGGTGAGCCACCGCTGGAGGACCACGATCATCTCTCGCTCCTCGACCAGGAGGTCGTCGAGCCAGCGACGGCGCAGGTCCTCATAGCTCGCGACGTGGCCGGCGACGGCGTCGCTGCGCGCCTGGAGCACCGGCGCGAGGTCGACGATGCGGTCGGGCGTCGCGGCTGCGACGTCGCGCCGCAACCCCTCGATGCCCACGACCAG
>NZ_JAXMNS010000176.1:0-7418 GCF_034670285.1 Nocardioides sp.
GATGGATGCCGACCGGTACGCCCGCTACGCCGACCGCTGGGTCGACTTCGGCACCGGCCTCGTCATCGTCGCTGTCACGGCCATCGCGGGCTGGAGCCTGCTGGCCGGCGGCGTGCTGCTGGCGGTCATGGTCGGCTCCGCGCTCGCCTCGACCATCGGTCGACCGATCGCCGGGCGCTCGGCCACGGCCTCGTCGGCCGCGCGGGCCGGGTTCGGACGTTCTCTGGTGTCGGTGCTCGAGTCGGCGCGCACGGTCAAGCTCGCCGCGGCCACACCCGCCGTCCACCGTCACCTGCGCGAGGTCGACGGGGGCCGCGTGAAGGCTGCCGTCTTCGAGCACCGCGTGCAGGCGGTCCTGGACGGCGTCCCGATCGTGATGGTGCAGCTGGGCGTCGTGGCGGCCTGGGCGACGTACTTCCTCGGCGGCTGGGGCCTGGCCACCGCCCTGCTCGTGGCGTCCGCGGTCAACGGCTTCGACTGGTTCGGCCGGGTGGCCGGGTCGGTCATCACCGAGGCGCCGGGCACCCGCTCCTGGCAGGTGGCCACCAGCGCGTTCGCCGGCGGGGGAGACCTGATGGACCTGCCCGAGGGTGTCGACCTCGTCACCGGCGAGGCCCCCGACCCGACCCCCGCCTCGCGCGTGCCGCTCCAGCGACTCGACCTCCGCGGCGTCGAGGCGGTCCACGAGGACGGCACCCGCGGCGCGATCGGGGTCGACCTCTCGGTCGAGGCCGGCGAGCTGGTGCTGCTGGTCGGGCAGGTGGGCTCGGGCAAGTCGAGCCTGCTCGCCGCGCTCGCCGGGCTGGTCGACCACACCGGCTCGATCTCCTGGAACGGCGAGGAGATCGAGGATGCCCAGCAGTTCCTGCGTCCCGGCCAGGTGGCCTACGTCGCCCAGGTGCCGCGCGTGCTGTCGGGCACCTTCTCCGACAACATCCAGCTCGGCCACCGGCGCCCGATGCAGGCTGCGATCGACGACGCCCGGATGCGGCGCGACGTCACCGACGCCGGCGGGCACGACTCGCTCGTCGGGCACCGCGGCGTACGGCTCTCAGGTGGGCAGGTGCAGCGCCTCGCGCTGGCGCGTGCCCTGGCTGCCGACGCCGAGCTGCTCCTGGCCGACGACGTCTCGAGTGCGCTCGACGCCGCCACCGAGGTCGAGCTCTGGGCGGCGCTCCGCGAGCGCGGTACGACGGTGCTCGGCGCGACGTCCAAGCGTGCGGCGCTGTCGCAGGCTGACCGGGTGGTCGTGCTGGTCGAGGGCGAGGTCAAGGCCGTCGGTCCGTGGGCGGACCTCGCGGCCGACTGGAGCCACCTCGCGGGCTGACCCAGGAGAGGTGGTTACCCTCGAGGTCATGATGGTCCCGAACCTGCGTGCCGGCGCCGCCGTGGCCGCCCTCCTCGTCGCTCTCGGCGCGGCCGGGTGCTCCGACCTCAAGGACGCCGCCAGCGACACCGCCAACGGCGCTGCCTGCTCGGTGGCGCAGAAGGCCGTCGACGGTGTGTCGGGCCAGGTCGACAACGCGATCGACGAGATCGGCGCCGACCCCGACGCAGCCAAGGCGAAGCTGTCCGGCCTGCGCGACGTGCTCGACAAGGCCAGCAGCGGGATCAGCGGAGATGCCAAGAGCGCGTTGCGCGACGCCGCCGACGCGCTGGGCCGCCTCGCCGACGAGGCGGGCGACGCGGCGAAGGGTGCCGATGTCGACACCTCGGCGGTCAACGACGCCAAGGATGCCTTCGGCGATGCCGTGGACGGCGTCCGCGACTTCTGCTGAGCACTCACCCCTGAGGTTGGTTGAACGATGCACGATCGTGCGGCACTGTCGATGACATGACAGACGACAAGAAGATCTCCGTGTCCCGCACCATCGATGCGTCGACCAGCAAGGTCTGGGACGTGCTGTCCAACCCGCAGCGTCACGCCGAGCTCGACGGCTCCGGCTTCGTGATCTCCGACGACCGCTCGGACCGCATCACCGCCACGGGCCAGACCTTCCGGATGAACATGTCCGGCGACCACATGGGCGGCGACTACCAGACCGACAACCACGTGACCGGCTACGACGAGCACAAGCTGCTCGCCTGGGAGACGGCCCCGGCCGGCGTCACCCCTCCCGGCTGGGAGTGGATGTGGGAGCTCGAGGCCCAGGGCGCTGACGCCACCCAGGTGACCCTCACCTACGACTGGAGCAAGGTGACCGACAAGGAGCTGCTCCAGAAGCTCTCGTTCCCGCTGGTGCCCGAGTCGGCGCTCGAGGACTCGCTGGGCAACCTCGCCGAGGCCGTCAGCGGCTGAGGAGCCCGGGGGCGTAGAGCCCGATGAAGCTGCGCGAGGCGGCGTCGACCAGCTCGGTCGGCGTCGCCTCGAGTGCTCCGTCGAGCCACGCGGTGATGAGCTCGGCGAGGCCACCAATGAAGATCAGGCCCACGATCTCGTCGTGGAGCGGGTCGCTCTCGCGGCCGCCGAGCAGCAGGGCGGCCGACTCGGCAGCGAGGTGCGCGAAGTGGCGCAGCAGCGCGGTGCGGCGCTCCCTCAGCTCGGGCACGGCGCTGGCCTCGACGATCGACACCCGCCCGGTGCGCGGGTCGTCGACGAGCAGTTGCACGAAGGAGGTGATGGCCGTGCGGATCGCCGCGGCGGGGTCGTCGCCGGCGGAGGCGAGGGCGACTTCTCGCGCGGTCTCGATGTCGGCAGCGACTCGGTCGAGCACAGCGATCTGAGCATCGCCGAGCCCGCGAAAGCTCTCGTAGAAGTAGCGCTCGCTGAGACCGGCCTCCGCGCACACCGCGGTCATCGTCGTACGAGTGCCCGGGTCTGCCCAGACGGTCAAGGTCGCCTCGAGCAGGCGCTCGCGGCGCTCGGCGGCGCGGTCCTCGGCGCTCACGCCCCGGTAGACCCCGGTCTGCCCTGCCATGGCGCCACCCTCTCACGGTCCGACGGGGTCCTGCGAGAAGGTTGACAGGGCATCCTTCCTGACTCACTGTGTGTTCATGATCGCCGAGGCACGACCGCTTCCCAGACTGAAGCGCGCCGATCGCGGGCTCCCGGTGATCGGACGTCTGCGCGACTACCTCGCCGACCCGGTCGCTCTCATGCACCGGCAGTGGACGACGTATGGCGCCGTCTCGGTGCTGCCCGTCTTCGGCTCCGACACCGTGCTGCTGCTCGGGCCGGACGCGTGCGAGGAGGTGTTCCGCAACAAGGACAAGGCCTTCGCCAACGGTCCGGCCTGGACCCGACTGGTCGGGCCGTTCTTCCGCCGCGGCTTGATGCTGCTCGACTTCGAGGAGCACCACGCGCATCGCCGGATCATGCAGGAGGCGTTCGTGCGCGAGCGCCTGGAGTCCTACACCGAGCGGATGGCGCCGGCGATCGAGCGCGGGCTCGCCTCGTGGCAGCCCCGCGCCGGCTTCGCGTCGTACCCGGCCCTCAAGCAGCTCACCCTCGACATCGCTGCCGACATCTTCATGGGCGGGGCCGAGGACCACGGACCCGAGGAGATGGATCGCGTCAACGAGGCCTTCATCGCCTGCGTGCAGGCGGCCTCCGGGGTCGTGCGCGGTCGGGTCCCGTTCACCCGCTGGGGCAAGGCCTACGCGGGGCGCGACGTGCTCGAGGAGTTCCTGCGCCACTACCTCCCGATGCGGCGAGCCACCCGCACCAGCGACCTGTTCTCGGTGCTCTGCCACCTCGAGACCGAGGACGGCGAGCGGTTCAGCGACGACGACGTCGTCAACCACATGATCTTCCTGATGATGGCCGCCCACGACACCACCACGATCACGGTGGCAACGATGCTGCAGTACCTCGGTCAGCACCCCGAGTGGCAGGCGCGGTGCCGCGCCGAGGCGCAGGCGCTCGGGCCCCGTCCCACCCTGGCCGAGCTCGAGGGGCTGGAGTCGATCGACCTGGTGATGAAGGAGTGTCTGCGGCTGGTCGCGCCGGTGACGATCCTGGTGCGCAAGACCGTCAAGGACACCACCGTGCAGGGCGTCGCCATCCCCGCCGACAGCGACGTGATCGTGGGCGTGCAGTACTCCCACCTGATGTCGGAGCTGTGGACCGACCCGACCGCCTTCGACCCCGACCGCTTCTCGGAGGGACGGCGCGAGGACAAGTCGCACCGCTACGCCTGGGAGCCGTTCGGCGGCGGGGTGCACAAGTGCATCGGGCTCTACTTCGCCGGTGCCGAGATCAAGACGATCCTGCACCAGCTGCTGCGCTCGCACCGGTGGTCGGTCGACGCGTCATACGTCGCGCCGCTCGACTACCACTCGCTGCCGTTCCCGCGGGACGGGCAGCCGATCGACCTCGAGCGGCTGGTCGAGGATCACACCGGCGTGGAATAGGTCGCCTTCGTCGGGCGGTTGCAGGATGTGATGCCTATGACCACCCCCGTTCCCACCGCCACGCCGGACGTCGTCCGCGCACGCCGTCCTGCCCACTTCGGGCTCGCGGTGCTGGCGCTGGCGGTCGGCGGCTTCGCGATCGGGACCACCGAGTTCGTCACCCTCGGCCTGCTGCCGCAGATCGCCGACGGGGTCGACGTCTCGGTTCCCAAGGCCGGCCACCTGGTGTCGTCGTACGCGATCGGCGTCGTCGTCGGCGTCCCGCTGCTGAGCTTCTTCGGCGCTCGGCTGCCGCGGCGCGGGCTCCTGGTGGGGCTGATGCTGGCGTACGCCGTGTTCAACGTGATGAGCGCCGCGGCGCCGGGCTTCGCCGTGCTCACCGCGGCCCGCTTCCTCGACGGGCTGCCGCACGGCGCCTACTTCGGCGTCGCCTCGCTGGTGGCCGCCAGCATGGCGCCACCAGAGCGGCGTGGCCGGGCGATCGCCGCGGTGATGCTCGGGCTCTCGTTCGCGAATGTCGTCGGAGTGCCTGCGGCGACGTGGATCGGGCAGAACCTGGGCTGGCGCTCGGCCTACCTCACCGCGGCGCTGGTCGCGCTGGTCGCCGTCGCCATGGTGCTCGCGTTCGTGCCCTCCGTGCCCGGCGACCGCGAGGCCACCGGGCGCCGCGAGGCCGGGTCGTTCTTCCGCAACCGCCAGGTCTGGCTGACGATGACCGCGGGAGCCGTGGGCTTCGGCGGCATGTTCGCCGTCTACTCCTACATCGCCCCCACCATCACCGAGGTGGCGCTGCTGGGGGAGGGGACCGTGCCGGTCTTCCTGCTCGTCTTCGGCCTGGGCATGGTCGCCGGCACCTGGGTTGCCGGCGAGATGGCCGCGTGGTCGGTGATGGGCTCGCTCGTGGGGTCCGGTGTCGCGACCACGGTCGTGCTCGTCTCCTTCTGGGCGATCGCGCCGTACGGCTGGTGGCTGCTGCCCATCGTCTTCCTCATCACCGCCATCGGGTCGGTGATGGTCGTCAACCTCCAGCTGCGCCTGATGGACGTCGCCGGGGACGCCGTCACGCTGGGTGCGGCGATGAACCACGCGGCCCTCAACCTGGCCAACGCCCTGGGCGCCTGGCTCGGTGGGCTCGTGATCGCGATCGGCTACGGCTACCGCGCCCCGGCGCTGGTCGGAGCCGCGCTGTCGGTCGCCGGTGTCGCGATCCTGCTCTGGTCGGCCGCGCTTCAGCGCGCGGAGAGCGCAGCCCACTCCGACGCCAGCACGTCGTAGAGCGCCATGTCGGCCGGCCCGGTGCGCAGCGTCGTGCCGAGTCGCTCGATGCCGCTCTGGGTGTAGCCGGACGCCTCGATCACGTGACGTGACGCCTTGTTCTCGAGCGCCGCGAAGGCCCGGACCCGGCCGAGGCCGAGCTCGGTGAACGCGTAGTCGGTGGTGCGCTGCATCGCCGCGCGCATCACGCCGCGTCCGCGCGCGTCGGGGTGGGCCCAGTAGCCGATCTCGGCGTCGATCGCGCTGAGGTCGAAGATGTTGATGACCCCCAGCAGCAGGTCGGTGGTCGGGTCGGCGATCGCCCAGGTGACCTTCTTGCCGGTCGCCTCGCCCTCGGTGTTGAGCTCGAGCCAGGTGCGGGCGTCCGCCTCGGTGTAGGGCGAGGGCATCTGCCCGAGCCAGTGCGAGGTGCGCTCGTCGGAGCACGCCTCGACGATGCGCGGCACGTCGCTCTCGCGCAGCGCGCGGAGCCGCACGCCGTGGCCTCCGAGCGGGACGGGCTCGAGCCAGCGGTGGCGGGGCTCGCGCGGCTCGTCGGCGAGGAGGCTGCCGATCCACCCGTCGCCCAGGGCGCCGCGGTGCTCGTAGGAGTGGCGCAGGACGCCGTCGAAGGAGAAGCCCAGGCGCCAGGCGAGCTTGCGCGAGGCCCAGTTGCCGCGCTTGGCCCGCCAGGTCACCGTGCTCAACGACTTCTCGGTGAAGCCCCAGTCGAGCAGCAGGCGGACGGCTTGCTCCATCGCCCCGGTGCCCCGCGCGGCCGGGTGAGCGCCGTACGCCACCTCGGCGCGGCCGTGCCCGTCGTTGCGCAGCGCGATGTTGCCGGCGTACGCGCCTCGGTGCTTGACGGCGAAGACCCACTCGGTGTCCTCGGCCCAGGCCTTGGCGGCCACCACGGTGCAGAACTCGCGCGCCATCTCGCGGGTGTAGGGCGACGGGGCGTGGGTCCAGCGGACCGAGGCGGGGTCGATGCACTGCTCGTAGCAGCCCTCCACGTCCTGCTCACCGAGCGCGCGGAGGACGACGTCGCCGTCGCGGAGGGTGGGCGCCGAGACCGCCGTGTTCGTCATGCGCGAACCCTGCCTGTGGAGGGCGACCCGGAGCAACTCGATTAGCCAGCAGGAGGAGCGCGGTACGACGCTGCCACCAGGTGGCAGTGTCGTACCGCACTATCGGGACCAGTCAGGCTGCTCGATGTCCTGGGAGAGCGGGCTACCGTCGAGCTCAACCACGGAGGGCGGGCAGACATGATCGAGCTGATGCGGACGAACGATCCCGTCCTGCTGTCCGTCGTCGGGGCGCTGCTGACGTCCGGCGAGATTCCTCACCACGTCGCGGACCGCCACTCGAGCACCCTCGAGGGCCTGATCGAGGTCATCAAGCAGAGGATCCTGGTCCCGGACGACCGGGTGGCAGAGGCGCGTGCGCTGCTGATGGACGCCGACCTCGGTGAGTGGCTGCGTCCCTGAATCGAGGGGTCGACTGCACCACCGTGCTCAGGCAGGCTGCTTGGTGTGCTCCGCCAGCTCCTCGTCAGTGACGGAGGAGCCCCAGATCTGCAGAGCGACGAATGCGATCGCACCGGCGACGACGAGGGTGACGGCGGCTCCGAGTGCCACCGACCCGATGAGCGCGACGGCGACGTAGCCGAGGGCCGCCGAGACGACGGCGATGAGCACGTAGGGCAGCTGGGTGGTGACGTGGGTGATCACGTTGCAACCGGCCCCGGTGGAGCTGAGGATCGTGGTGTCGGAGATCGGCGAGGCGTGGTCACCGGCGACGGCGCCGGCGAG
>NZ_JAXMNS010000177.1:0-7417 GCF_034670285.1 Nocardioides sp.
CGAATTCGCGCACGGCTTGCTCGCCACCGGTCTCGGCGACGAAGCGCAGAGCCTGGACGGCGAGGTCGTCGTACTGCTTCTCGAAGCCTTCGCGACCCGACTGGGTGAGCGCGAAGGCCTTGGCCGGACGGCCACGGCCGCGCGACCCTGCGGGACGCTGGTCGCGCGCCTCGAGGGTGCCGTCCTCGACCATGTGGTCGAGGTGGCGCCGCACGGCAGCCGGGGTGAGGTCGAGTCGATCGGCCAGCACCGCGGCGGTCGAGGGCCCTTCGACCAGGATCGACCGAGCAACGCGCTGCCGCGTCGTGAGGTCGCCCTGGATGAATTCCACAACCCCAGTGTGCCGTTAATACCCCGGCTCCTTCAAGGAAGGTCCACCTAACCCGCTTCGAACGCCTTGCGCGACGGAGTTTTGTCAGCGCTGACAGGATGGCGCGGTGCCTGCCGCCATGCTCCCCAGTCCCCCGCACGCTGTCGGCCACGGGCTGCCCTGGCACGTCGCGGTGCAGGACGCCGTCGCCGACATCGCCGCGGCGCGCGCCCGCTACGGCGACACCTTCACCATCGAGCACGGACGCGAACGCTACGTCTTCACCTTCTCCCCCACCGGCGTGGAGTCGTTCTACGGGCTCAAGGAGGACGTCGCCAGCAAGGGCGTCGCCGACTACCTGATGCTGCGACGCAAGCTGCCCGACGTGCTCTTCGAGGGACGCCGCACCCTGCCGGGGACCCTCTTCGGCCGCGAAGACGTGGCCGGCTACCTGTCGCACCTCGATCACGCGCTCGACGACGCCCTGGCCGAGCTCGGTTCGGCCGGCACTGCCGACGTGTTCGACCTCACCCGCCGCCTCGGGCACCGTCTCGGGCTCGCCTCCTGGATCGGCCCTGCGGCCGCGTCGGGTGCCGCCTTCGACCGCCTGGTCGTCGCCTTCGACACCCTCGACGGCTCCGACGCGTTCGTGCACCCGGACGCGATGGCGGCCGTGGCCGCCACGGGGAAGCGTGCCGAGCTCGCCGCGATGGAGGAGGTCGTCGAGATCGTCGGCGCCCTGGTCGATGCCCGCGGGTCCGACGCCGGGACCGAGCTGTTCGAGCGGATCGTCGCCTCCTGGGCGGGCGAGGACGACGCCGTACGACGCCGCGGCGTCGCGCTGGACGTCGTCCTGATCCACGTCGCCTCCATGTCCAACCTGCACGCAGCCCTGGGTTGGGCGCTCGTCGACCTGCTGGAGCACCCCGACGCCCTCGCCCGGGTCCGCGCCGGGGACAGCGACCACACGCAACGCTGCGCCCTGGAGTCCACCCGGCTCGCGCAGCGCTCGATCATGGCCCGGTCGGTCCTGAGTCCGGTGCGCCTCGACGTCGGCGACGCCGTCTACGACGTGCCGGCCGGCTGGACGATCGCCACCCTGCTCCCCCTGCTCAACACCTCTGCTGCCCCGGGACTGGACGCCTGGCGTCCTTGGCGGTGGGACAGGCACCGCCTGCGCGACACCGGCGAGCTCACCTCACCGCAGCTGGTCACCGCCTTCGGCCACGGCCGCCACACGTGTCCTGCCCAGCCCTTTTCGCTGGCGGCGATGACGACGGCGCTGCACCGCCTCGTCGAGGCGCTCGACCTGACTCCTGCGTGGGACACGCACCCGGCGCCCGTGGCGGCCCAGATCGGCGGCATCGCTCGCGCCTCGGGGCCGGTGCGGCTGACCTACCCGGTTCACCGGGGATTCCCGACGTTCTCAGGGAGAGCTACCCCTGAGAACGTCAGGAACTCCCTGAGAAGGTCCGCTCGGGTCGGGTGGCCCGGAGCCAGGCGAGCCCGAGGAACGGCAGCACGAGCGGCAGGTAGGCGTAGCCCTGCCCGAAGTACGACCAGACGGTGCGGTCGGGGAACAGCGAGGTGTCGAGATAGGACAAGGCGCCCACGGCCAGCACGCCGACCAGCTCGACGACGCACGCCACCACCGCCACGCGCCAGGCACGCAGACCGCCGATCAGCAGGCACGTGGTGGCGACGAGGTAGATGACCGCAGCCACCAGCGAGAGCGAGTAGGCGAACGGCGCGCTGCCGGCATCGGTGCCGAGCTGGATCGCGGAGCGGCCGGTCGCGGCCACCGCGAAGACGCCGTACACGAAGACGAGCATCCGGCCGGGTCCGGAGGACAGGTCACGCACCGAAGCCGCCGTTCCAGATGTCGACGAGACGCACCTGGAGCGCGAGCACGGTCAGGGCCGCCACGACCAGCACGCCGGTGCCGGACCGGGTGCGCTCGGCCAGCGACCAGAAGGCACCGATCGGGAGCGCCAGGGCGACCCCGATGAGGTAGCTCACGAAGAGCACGCCCTCGACGTCGCGGTCGGTGCCCGCCAGGAGCACGCACCCGACCACCAGCTGCACGAGGAGCACGAGCTCGGTGAGGGCGAGCAGCCCGAAGGTGCGGTCCTGCGCGACCTCGTCGCGGATGACCAGCCCCAGGGCCACCAGGGCACTCGCCCCGCCCAGCACGTAGACCGCAGCGGTGATCACGTCGTTCACGTCGCCAGCCTAGGTGCTGCGGCACCTCGCCCTCCGGGGGGTGCGAGGTGCCTCCTAGACTCAGGGTGTGCCCGACTCACCTGCCGTCCTCGTCGACGGGCTGGTGATGCAGTACGGCGCCAAGGTCGCCGTCGCCGGACTCTCGCTCGCGGTCGAGCGCCACACGAACACGGCCGTCCTGGGCCCTAACGGCGCCGGCAAGACGACGACCCTGGAGACCTGCGAGGGCTACCGCCGACCGCAGCAGGGAACCGTCCGCGTGCTCGGCCTCGACCCCATCCGCGACCGCAAGGAGCTGCTCCCGCGGATCGGCGTGATGCTTCAGAGCGGCGGGGCGTGGAGCGGTGTGCGAGCCGTCGAGATGCTGCGTCACGTCGCGCGCCTCCACGCCCACCCCCTCGACCCCGCCATCCTGGTCGACCGACTCGGTCTCGACGACTGTGGCCGCACCCCCTACCGTCGACTCTCCGGCGGCCAGCAGCAGCGCCTCGGCCTGGCGATGGCGCTCGTCGGCCGCCCTGAGCTGGTCTTCGTCGACGAGCCGACCGCTGGGCTCGACCCGGCCGTCCGCCGTACGGTCTGGGAGCTCCTGGAGGAGCTGCGCGGCGACGGCGTCACGGTCGTGCTCACCACGCACTACATGGAGGAGGCCGAGCGCCTCGCCGACCGCGTCCACATCGTCGACAAGGGCTCGCTGGTGGCCTCCGGCACGCCGCTGGAGCTCACGCGTGGCGGCACCCGCGCCACGATCCGACTCGTCGTCACCGAGCCGTTCCCGCCGAGCGCCCCGGAGTCCCTGCGAGCAGCGCTGGGCGAGGGCACCGAGGTCACGCAGCTCGACGCCGTCTCGCTGCTCGTCACCGGCCCGGCCGACTCCTCCACCCTGGCCAAGGTCTCGCGGTGGTGCGAGAGCAACGACGTGCTCCCGGAGTCACTGACGTTGGGCCAGCGCAACCTCGAGGACGTCTTCCTCGAGCTGACCGCGTCGTCCCAGGGAGAGCCCGCATGAGCACCTTTGCCCCGGCGCCCGGCGCCGCGCCGTTCCTGCGTCAGGTGACCACGCAGGCCTCGATGGAGGCCCGCCTGATGCTGCGCAACGGCGAGCAGCTGCTGCTCGCCGTGGTGATCCCGGTGATCGTGCTGATCGGCGGTGTCCGGGGCGCCGACCGGGTCAACCTCTCCTACGGCGTCGACACCTTCACCCCCGGCGTCCTCGCGCTCGCCATCATGTCGACGTCGTTCACGTCGCTGGCGATCGCGACCGGCTTCGAGCGGCGCTACGGCGTCATCAAGCGGCTCGGCACCTCGCCGCTCTCGCGCACGGGGCTGCTGTGCGGCAAGGTCCTCGCCCTGCTGGCCGTCGAGGTGCTCCAGGTCGCGGTGATCTCGGGCGTGGGCTTCGCGCTCGGGTGGGACCCCGACGCCAACGTGCTCGCCCTGCTCCTCGCCGTCGTGCTCGGCACCGCTGCCTTCGCGGGGCTCGGCCTGCTGGTGGCCGGCTCGCTGCGTGCCGAGGCGACGCTCGCGGCCGCCAACCTCATCTACCTCCTGCTGCTCGCCGGTGGCGCCGTCGTCCTGCCGGTCTCGGCCTACGGATCCTTTGGCGACGTCGTCGCCTTCCTGCCCTCGGGTGCGCTCGGCGAAGCCATGCGCGCCGCCCTCTCCGAGTCGACCGTCGCCGTGCGGGACCTCGTGGTCCTGGCCGTGTGGGCCGTCGTCGGGGCCGTCGCCACCGCTAGGACCTTCACGTGGGAATGAGCCGTCTCGTCCACCTGGCGCCGTACGTGCGTCAGCTCGGCTGGGCGAGCCTGGTCGCCAACATCGGGATCGTCGTCACGGGCGGCGCCGTCCGCCTCACCGGGTCGGGCCTGGGCTGCCCCACCTGGCCGCGCTGCACCGAGGACTCCTTCAGGCCCCAGGGCGAGATGGACATCCACACCGCCATCGAGTTCGGCAACCGGATGCTCACGTTCGTGCTGACCGCGATCGCGATCGCGACCTTCGTGGCCGCCGTCCAGAGCGGACGGCGACACCTGAGACGCCTCGCCCTGATACTCGCGCTCGGCATCCCGGCGCAGGCCGTCATCGGCGGCATCACCGTGCTGACCGGCCTCAACCCCTGGATCGTCGGGTTCCACCTGCTCGTCTCGATGGCCATGGTGGGCGTCGCGGTGCTGTTCCTGCGCCGCCTGGACCACCCCGACGCCGGCTGGCTGCGCGGTGGGCCGTTGCCGGCTCTCGCGTGGTCCCTCTACGCCTCCGCCTGGGTCGTGCTCATCCTGGGCACCTTCGTGACCGGTGCGGGTCCGCACGCCGGCGATGCGGCGACCCCGCGCAACGGCCTCGACACCGTCGAGATCAGCCAGCTGCACACCGACGCGGTCTTCCTCTTCATCGGCCTCACGCTCGGTGCGCTCTTCGCGGTCTGGGCGACCCGGGGTCGTGGGCCGGCGCTGCGCGCGGTCCTGGTCCTGCTCGCCGTCGAGGCCTCGCAGAGCGCCATCGGCTTCGTGCAGTACGTCACCGGTCTGCCGGAGATCCTGGTCGGCTTCCACCTGCTCGGCGCCGGACTCATCGCGGCCACCGTGACCTGGGTGGTGCTCGAGGTCGTGCTGCTGGACGACGCTGCGGCTTCCGCCTCGGTCCCGGACGCGCATCGCGTCTCCTCCTGAGGTCCGCGACGCCGCTCCGGCTGCCAGGTCAGCAGGCGGTGAGCTCGAAGAACAGGAAGCAGATGAAGGCCCCGCCGTCCGCGTGGGGAAGTAGCTCCGCCGGGGTGTCCGCGGCCGGCGCCGGCTCGGTGACCTGCGTGATGCGGAATCGTGCGCCGATGAAGGTGTTCATCACATCCTGCAGGGGGCGGTGCCAGTAGGTCATCCACACCGTCTGCTCGCCGTACTCGTAGTCCTCGGAGTACCGGCTCAGGGCGAAGTAGTCGGCGTCGGGATAGACGATGGCGTAGACCATGGGATGAATGATCGAGACGGTGAGGCGACCGCCGGGCTCGAGCACCCGATGCAGCTCGGCCAGTGCGGCCTCCCAGTCCTCGACGTAGTGGAGGGCGAGCGAGGCGGCGACGACGTCGAACGAGTCGTCGTCGTACGGCAGCGGCGCGCCGAGGTCTGCGACCCGAACGTCTGCGTCTTCACCGAGCCGCTCCTGGGCCAGCTGCACCATGTCCGGGCTCAGGTCGAAGCTCGACACCACAGCGCCCCTGGCCTCCAGCGCTGCTGAGAGGGGCCCCGAGCCGCAGCCGGCGTCCAGGACCCTCAGCCCGGAGATCTCACCTGCGAGTCGGAGCATCTCCGGGCGCTCGTAGTAGGCGTTGAAGAGACTGGTCTCGTTCCTCGCCGAGTATTCAGCTGCGAAGCCCTCGTAGGCGTCGGGGCCGGTCGCAGCAGAGATCACAGGGGCAGAGGACGCACTCGTCGGGTCCGACATGACGCAGTCCTACCCCGCGACCGCGTGCCGAACCCTCTCGACGCGCAGGCGAGCCCGAGGCGTCAGCGGAAGAGGAGCGGGTCCAGCGCGACAGCGACGAACAGCAGTGACAGGTAGAGGTTGCTGTGGTGGAAGAGCCGCATCGGCTGGATGACGCTGAGGTCCTCCGTGCCGCGGGCACGGCCCCACATGCGGTGCGCCTCCACCAGGAACACGGCGCCGAGGACAGCGGCGGCGATCGGGTAGACCGGGCCGGTGCCGGCGACCGGCCACAGCAGGAGCGAGGTGGCGACCATCACGTAGGAGTACAGGACGATCTGACGGCCGACCTCGCGGGCGTTCTTGACCACCGGGAGCATCGGGACGTCGACGTTGGCGTAGTCCTCGCGGTAGCGCAGCGCCAGTGCCCAGGTGTGGGGCGGGGTCCAGAAGAAGACGACGGCGAAGAGGATCACCGGGATCCACGACAGCTCGTTGGTGACCGCGGTCCAGCCGATGAGGGCCGGGAAGCACCCGGCCAGTCCGCCCCAGACGATGTTCTGGGTGGTGCGGCGCTTGAGGATCATCGTGTAGCCGAACACGTAGAACGCGTTCGCGCCGAGCGAGAGAGCGGCCGAGAGCGGGTTGACGAACACGGCGAGCACCACGGTCGACACGACGGCCAGGACGGTGGCGAAGATCAGTGCGGCCAGCGGGCTGACCATGTGACGGGGCAGGGCCCGGCGACGCGTACGACGCATCTGCTCGTCGATGTCACGGTCGTAGACGCAGTTGTAGGCCGAGGCCGAGCCTGCCGACAACGTGCCGCCGATGACGGTGGCGACGACCAGGCCGAGGGGCGGCACCCCGCGGGCGGCGAAGAACATGACCGGGACCGTGGTGAGCAGGAGCAGCTCGATGACGCGGGGCTTGGTGAGCCCGACGTACGCCGCGACGACGTCCTTGAACCCCGGAGCACCGGTCTGCGGGCCCGAGGAGTCGTCCGCGCCCGGGAGTGCGGGGCGGGATTCGCCGACGTAGGTCACAAACGTCCTCTGCTGGGTTGATGCTGGCTGGTGCGGGTTAGCGCTGGACCGCCCGAGTGGACCGGCTTCCTGGCCCCAGGATAGGCGACGGGGGTGTGTCCACACCCGCCGAGGCGGTGTGAGTCTATCGCTCGACATGAGTAGGCTCCGTACTGCCCGAGGACACAGCACTGCCGCTCCGCCCTGGAGCCTTCGAAGGAGCATCGTGAGCACGCCTGATTCACTGGACTGGACCGACCTGGACGCCAAGGCCGTCGACACCGCGCGAGTTCTCGCGATGGACGCCGTGCAGAAGGTCGGCAACGGCCACCCCGGCACCGCCATGAGCCTGGCACCAGTGGCCTACCTGCTGTTCCAGAAGGTCATGCGCCACGACCCGGCCGACCCGGAGTGGATCGCGCGCGACCGCTTCGTCCTG
>NZ_JAXMNS010000178.1:0-7412 GCF_034670285.1 Nocardioides sp.
GGTCAGCGGGAAGCTGCCGACGGCCGCGCGACCGGCCTCCTTGAACTGGTCGAAGTTGACCGCGAGCACGTCGTCGTAGGTCAGCGTGGCCTGGTCCTCAGCCGAGTCCTGGAGCAGGATCTGGTTGAGCTGGGCCTCTTCGACCTGCAGGTCGAACTCGTACTTGTCCGGGTAGGCCGTGCGGGCCGGGTCGGACTCGGCGTTCCACTCGGGGTTGCGGACGAGCTCGAGCGACTTCTCGGGCACGTACTTGCCGAACTTGTAGGGGCCGGTGGCCAGGGGCTTCAGGCGGTACTTCTCCGGGTCGGAGGCGGCACCTTCCTGGATCGGTCCCATGGCGGCGAAGGAGCCCCAGTAGTTCATGTCGGGGAACGGCGTGTCCATGGTGTAGGTGACGTCCATGCCGTCGACCGTGACCGCGTCGAAGCCCTTGAGACCGTCGCCGGTGTAGGGACCCTCGTAGGTGTCGCCACCCTTGAAGTAGTCGTTCGAGAAGCCGGGGCCCTCGGGGAAGGCCTCACGGTCCATCGAGCGAGCAGCCGAGAAGATGAAGTCCTCGGGCTCGACGGGCGTGCCGTCCTCGAACGTGATGCCCTCCTTCAGCGTGAAGGTCCACTCGGTGAAGTCGTCGTTGGGACGACCCAGATCGGTGGCGAGGTCGGGGACGAGGACCATGGAGTTGGACTCCTCGTCGTAGGCGTACTGCGTCCAGGCGCGCGTCACAAGACCGGTGAGGATCGAGGACGTGTTCTGGTAGTAGGCCTCGGTCGGGTCCATCGTGTTGAGGCCCGAGGTCGAGATGACCTTGACGGTTCCACCCTCGACGGCGCCCTCGATCGTGGCGGGACCCTCGCGCTCGGGGTCCATCGTCTGACCGGTGTCGCCGCTCTTGCCGGCTACGTCACGGTCCTCGTCGCTCGTGCCCGAGGTACCCGTAGTTCCATCTCCACCGCAAGCAGCCAGCGTGAAGGCGCTGACGGCGGCGATCGCGATGATCGGTTGCTTCAACCGCATCGTGTGCCCACCCTTCTTCGATTCTTGTGTGTCTCCCGATGTCCAGGGTTGGCTCATCGGCGAGTCTTGGGGTCGAAGGCGTCTCGGATCGAGTCACCCACGAGGTTCAGGGCGATGACCATGACCATGATGGTCACCACCGGAGTCCAGAGGTAGAGCGGATAGCGCTCGAAGTAGTCGGTGGCAGTGTTGACCGTCTTGCCCAGCGACGGGCTCTCGGTCAGCCCGATGCCCAGGAACGACAGCCCTGCCTCGGCCGCGACGTAGGCCGGGACCGAGAGCGAGATCGCCACGACGATCGGGGCGACGAGGTTCGGCAGCAGCTCCTTGAACAGGATCTGCCAGGTCGGCACGCCGATGACCCGGGCGGCCTGGATGAACTCCCGCTCGCGCAACGACAGCACCTGGCCGCGGATCAGTCGGGCCAGACCCATCCATCCGAACAGCACCAGGATCGCGACGAGCGAGTAGAGCTCGGCGCGTCGCAGCATGTCCTGGTCGCCGCCGAAACGGCTGGTGATGATCGGGGCCAGGGCCAGGGCGCCGAGGATGAACGGGAACGACAGGAAGAAGTCGATGAGGAACGACAGCACTGCGTCGAGCGCGCCCTTGGCGTAGCCGGCCATCAGGCCGAGGGTGACTCCGACGATGGTCGACACGACGGTGGCGAGGATCGCCACGGTCAGCGACGTGCGCAGGCCGTAGAGCAGGAGCGCGAGGTTGTCGCGGCCGCTGCCGGGCTCGATGCCGAGGGGGTGGTCGATGGTGAAGGGGTAGTTCGGCGGCCCGAACGACGGCAGACCGCCACCCTCGAGCATCTCGCTCGGCGTCGGCGCCGCCGGGTCCTTCTGGTCGGGGTAGATGTCGAGCCAGTCGGTGATCCACGGTGCCATCACGGCCAGCACAGCGAGGATCAGCAGGATGCTGCCGCACACAATCGCGAGCTTGTCGTGGGCCAGGCGGCCGAGCGCGATCTTCGTCGGCGAGCGACCGGCGAGCTCCTTGGACGCCTTCTCCTCGGCGAACTCTTCCTCGCCCTCGCCGTCACCGGCGGGGCCATCGAGGGAATCCACACTCAGACCGGACGACATGCTCACCTCGTTGACCCGTTGGCACGGGCCTGTTCAGCTCGACCGGAGACACTGCTGCCTCCGACGCGCTCTCCCGAGCGCCGAGTCGGACTCTAAAGGACCAGGACACGATGGACGGGTACGTGCGAATAACGATCTGATCTCGACGTCGCAGGCACCCGTCCACCACTTCAGCTCGTGGGCGGGAGATCCTTCGCCGGCGCGCCGTCGACGCCCGCCTCCTTGCGCTGCGCGGGCGTGATCGGCGCAGGGGCCGCCGTCAGCGGGTCGAAGCCGCCGCCGGACTTGGGGAAGGCGATGACGTCGCGGATCGAGTCGGTGCCCGCGAGCAGCGCGCAGATGCGGTCCATGCCCACCGCGATACCGCCGTGCGGCGGCGCGCCGAAGGTGAAGGCGTCGAGCAGGAACCCGAACTTCTCGTGCGCCTCCTCGTCGGTGAGACCCATGACGGCGAAGACACGCTTCTGGATGTCCTCGCGGTGGATCCGGATCGACCCGCCGCCGAGCTCGTTGCCGTTGCAGACGATGTCGTAGGCGTAGGCCAGGGCACTGCCCGGGTCGGTGTCGAAGGTGTCGGCGAACTCCGGCTTGGGGCCGGTGAACGCGTGGTGCACGGCGGTCCAGGCACCCTCACCCACCGCGACGTCGCCGCTCGCGACAGCGTCCGAGCTGGGCTCGAACATCGGGGCGTCGACGACCCACGTGAAGGCGAACGCGCTCTCGTCGATGAGGTCGCAACGGCGTCCGATCTCGAGGCGCGCCGCACCCAGGAGCGCGCGGCTCGCCTTGGTGGCGCCGGCGGCGAAGAAGATGCAGTCGCCCGGCTGGGCACCCACGTGAGCGGCGAGACCGGCCTTCTCCTCGTCGCTGAGGTTCTTGGCGACCGGTCCCCCGAGCTCGCCGTCCTCCTGCACCAGCACGTAGGCCAGGCCCTTGGCGCCGCGCTGCTTGGCCCACTCCTGCCAGGCGTCGAGCTTCTTGCGCGGCTGGCTGGCGCCGCCGGGCATCACGACGGCCCCGACGTACTCGGCCTTGAAGACGCGGAACGGCGTGTCGGCGAAGTACTCGGTGCACTCGACGAGCTCGTTGCCCATCCGGAGGTCGGGCTTGTCGGAGCCGTAGCGGCGCATCGCGTCGGCGTAGGTCATCCGCGGGATCGGGCGCGGGATCTCGACGTCGATCAGCGCCCACATCGCCGACAGCACGTCCTCCATGAGCGCGATGACGTCGTCCTGCTCCACGAAGGACATCTCGATGTCGAGCTGGGTGAACTCCGGCTGCCGGTCGGCGCGGAAGTCCTCGTCGCGGTAGCAGCGCGCGATCTGGTAGTAGCGCTCCATGCCGGCGACCATGAGCAGCTGCTTGAAGAGCTGCGGGCTCTGCGGCAGGGCGTACCAGCTGCCGGGCTGAAGGCGCGCCGGCACCAGGAAGTCACGAGCACCCTCGGGCGTCGAGCGGGTCAGGGTCGGGGTCTCGACCTCGACGAAATCGTGGGCGTCGAGGACGTCGCGAGCGGCCTTGTTGATCTTGCTGCGCAGACGCAGGGCGGCGTTGGGGCCTGTGCGGCGCAGGTCGAGGTAGCGGTGCTTCAGGCGCGCCTCCTCCCCCACGTCGACGTGGTCGCTGATCGGGAACGGCAGCGTGGCCGCGGCGCTCAGCACCTCGACGTCGGAGGCGACGATCTCGATGTCGCCCGTGGCGAGGTTGGGGTTCTCGTTGCCCGGCTTGCGGGCGCTGACCTCACCGGTGATCTTGAGGCAGTACTCGGCGCGCAGCTGGTGGGCGACGTCCTCGTCGCGGATGACGACCTGGACGACACCGCTGGCCTCGCGCAGGTCGATGAAGGCCACACCCCCGTGATCACGACGGTTGGCGACCCATCCGGCGAGGGTGACGGTCTGGCCGACGTGCTCGGCGCGCAGGGCGCCGGCGTCGTGGGTGCGGATCACTGGTTCTTCTCCTCGTTGCTGACAGAGGTCACCTGCGGTCGCAGGTCCTCGCTGGGTGGGGTCCACGTGGCCGGATCTGCGGCCACCTGCTCCCCCGATCGGATGTCCTTGACCTGGTGGGTCGCATCGATGGTCGAGCCGGGGCCGAACCACACGTAGGGGATGCCACGGCGCTCGGCCACCCGGATCTGCTTGCCGAACTTGGCCGCGGTGGGCGCGACCTCGCAGGGGATGCCGTTGGCCCGCAGGGCCGTGGCGACGGCGTCGCTGTCGGCGCGCGACTCCTCGTCGCTGACCGCGACCAGCACGGCACTCGGCACCGGACGGTCGGCGACCAGGGCGCCCTTGGTGAACAGCGGCACCAGCGCGCGACTGACGCCGAACGAGATGCCGACCCCGGGGTACGTCGTACGACCATCGCTGGCGAGCGCGTCGTAACGACCGCCCGAGCAGATCGAGCCGAGACTCTCGCTGCCGGCCAACCGGGTCTCGAAGACCGTGCCGGTGTAGTAGTCGAGGCCGCGGGCGATCGACAGGTCGGCCACGACGCTCACCTGGTCGGTGATCAGCGGCCGGCACGCCTGGACGAGAGCGGACAGCTCGGCGAGTCCCTCGCTCAGCAACGGGTCGACGACGCCGAGGGCCTCGACACGGGCGACGAACGAGTCGTCGGACGCGCGGATCTCGGCGAGCGCCAGGCACTGGGCAGCCTGCTCGACGCTCAGGCCCGCCTCGTCGACGAGCAGCGCGGCCACCTTGTCGGCAGGCAGCTTGTCGAGCTTGTCGACCAGGCGCATGACCTCGTCGACGTCCGGCACCCCGAGCCCGGTGTAGAAACCCTGGATCAGCTTGCGGTTGTTGACCTGCAGCGTGAACGCCGGCAGGAAGTCGAGCTGCGCGAGCGCCTCGACCATCACCTTGGCCACCTCGACGTCGTGGTGGAAGGGCAGGACGTCGCGCCCCACCACGTCGATGTCGGCCTGGGCGAACTCGCGGTAGCGACCCTCCTGCGGCCGCTCGCCTCGCCATACCTTCTGGATCTGGTAGCGACGGAAGGGGAACTCCAGCTTGCCGGCGTGCTCGAGCACGTAGCGCGCAAAGGGCACCGTGAGGTCGAAGTGAAGGCCAAGACCCGAGTCGTTGCCGGAGTCAGCGTCCTGGAGGCGACGCAGGACGTAGACCTCCTTGGAGGTGTCGCCCTTGCGGAGCAGCTGGTCCATCGGCTCGACCGCGCGTGTCTCGATGCCGGCGAAGCCGTGCAGCTCGAAGGTGGAACGCAGCGTGTCGAGGACGCGCTGCTCGACCGCGCGCTGCTCGGGAAGCAGCTCGGGGAACCCGCTGAGCGGGGAGATCTTGGAAGCCATCAGGCTTGCACGTCCTAGAGGTCCTGGAGATAGGGGTTGGTCGCGCGCTCGCGACCGATGGAGGTCTGCTCACCGTGACCGGGCAGCACCACGATGTCGTCGGCGAGCGGCAGCACCTTGCTCGCCAGGCTGCGCAGCATCGTGGGGTGGTCGCCGCCCGGGAGGTCGGTGCGACCGATCGAGCCGGCGAAGTGCAGGTCACCGGAGAACATGACCTCCGAGACGTCCCTCGACACCTCGTCGGGGAACGGCGTCCGGAAGGTCACCGAGCCCTCGGTGTGGCCCGGGGCGTGGTCGACGACGAACGACAGGCCGGCCAGCTCGAGCACCTGGGCGTCGCTCAGCTCGCGCACGTCGTCCGGCTCGGCGAACTCGTAGTTGCCGCCCAGGAGCATCGAGGTCGTCTCGGGTGACATCCCCTGCATCGGATCGGCCAGCAGGTGGCGATCACGCGGGTGGATCCACGCCGTCGCGTCGTAGGTGCCCGCGACCGGCGCGACCGACCACATGTGGTCGACGTGCCCGTGCGTGACGAGGATCGCCACCGGCTTGAGCCGGTGCTCCCTCACGACGTCGGCAACGCCCGAGGCGGCGTCCTTGCCGGGGTCGATGACGACGCACTCGGACCCGGGTCCGGTGGCAGCGACATAGCAATTGGTGCCCCACGGTCCTGCGGGAAAGCCTGCGATCAACACTGCGTCAGGGTAGCGAGGCTCGGGCCCTCACGTCGCGCGGGTATCGCGGCACCGCACCTCGGGTCGCCCCCCAGAGGTGCGGCACCACTAGCATGGTGCCCGGCGTTACGGGACAACGAAGAGGGATACGCAGTGACGAGCAGCGAATGGGGTCGCGTCGATGACGACGGCACCGTCTATGTCAGGACCGTCGACGGCGAGCGACCGGTGGGTTCCTACCCCGCGGGCACGCCCGAGGAGGCTCTCCACTTCTTCACCGAGCGCTTCGCGGCGCTCGCCTTCGAGGTCCAGCTGCTCGAGCAGCGGGTCAACGGTGCCAAGCTCGCCCCCGAGGAGGCTGCGGAGTCGATCAAGACCGTCCGCACCCAGGTGGCCGACGCGAACGCCGTGGGCGACCTCGCCTCGCTGATCGGTCGGCTCGATGCTCTCGGGCCGGTGCTCGCCGTGCAGCGCGAGGCCCGCAAGGCCGAGAAGGCCGAGAAGGCCGCTGAGTCGAAGGCCGAGAAGGAAGCCCTCGTGGGCGAGGCCGAGAAGATCGCTGCCGGCTCCGACTGGCGCAACGGCGCCAACAAACTGCGTGACCTGCTCGAGAAGTGGAAGGCGTTGCCGCGCATCGACCGCGCCTCCGACGACGCACTGTGGAAGCGCTTCTCCGGTGCCCGCACGGCCTACACGCGCCGACGCAAGACGCACTTCGCCGAGCAGGACGAGAAGCGCGACGGCGCCCGCGTCATCAAGGAGCGCCTGGCCACCGAGGCCGAGGCCCTCTCCGGCTCCACCGAGTGGGGCCCGACGGCGGGCAAGTACCGCGACCTGATGCGCGACTGGAAGGCCGCCGGCCCGGCACCCAAGGACGTCGACGACGCGCTGTGGAAGCGCTTCCGCGGCGCTCAGGACGCCTTCTTCGGTGCTCGTGACGCCGCCAACGCTGCCCTCGACGCGGAGTTCGCCGACAACGCCGTCGTCAAGGACGCCATCATCATCGAGGCCGAGGCGCTGCTGCCGGTCAAGGACGTCGAGGCCGCCAAGAAGGCGTTCCGCGACATCGCCGACCGCTGGGACGCCGCCGGCAAGGTGCCGCGCGACCGCATGAAGGAGCTCGAGGGGCGCATGCGCGCCGTCGAGCAGGCCATCCGTTCCATCGAGGACGACGCCTGGAAGCGCTCGGACCCCGAGAAGTCGGCCCGGGCCAACGACATGGTCGCCAAGCTCGAGGACGCCATCGCCGAGGTCGAGCAGGACCTCGAGAAGGCCCGCGCCGCCGGGAACGCCAAGAAGGTCAAGGATCTCGAGGACAAC
>NZ_JAXMNS010000179.1:0-7397 GCF_034670285.1 Nocardioides sp.
TCGTTCATCGCGATGAACGAGGCCGACGGCTCCGACGACGAGGTCACCGACCTCGAGGAGGCCGTCGCGCCCTCACCAGGGGGCGTGGACGTGGACGAGCACGGAAGCACACCGACCACCTCATCTGCACCATCATCTAAGGAGAACTGACATGGCCAAGGCCAAGTTCGATTTCAAGTCCCTCGAGGTCCCCGCGGCCGCGCAGAAGCCCCTCTACGCCGGTGTCGGCGCCGGTGACCTCGCCGTCACCGCCGTCAAGGAGTACGTCGCCGACGTGCAGAAGTTCGTGACCGGCGCCCAGAAGGACGCCCAGGCCCGCGTCGCCGACGTGCAGAAGACCGTCACCGGCTTCGACGCCAAGGCTGTCCGCACCTCCGCTCTCGAGGCCGCCAAGGCCCGCCGCGCGGCCGTCGAGGCCCGCGTCGCCGAGCTCCAGGCCGAGGCCAAGGGCCTGCCGACCAAGGTCCAGACCACGGTCAACGACAACGTCGCCACCGTGACCGGCACCGTCGTGGGCACCTACGGCGACCTCGCCAAGCGCGGCGAGGCCGTCGTCCGCGGCACCAAGCTGCCGTCGACCGCCTCCGTCGAGGTGAAGGTCAACAAGACCAAGCCCGCCGCCAAGAAGGCTCCGGTCCGCAAGCCGGCCACGAAGCCCGCCACGAAGCCGGCCGCCAAGAAGGCGCCCGCCTCCAAGCCGGCCGCCAAGAAGGCCCCCGCCAAGAAGGCTCCGGCCAAGAAGGCCCCCGCGGCCAAGGCTGCTCCGGCCGCCCCCGCCACGCCCGCCGCCAGCACCTCGGCGACCGAGCAGGCCTGAAGAGCACCCGATGACGACCAGCTGACGCTGTTCTGACGGCGCCCCGGACCCCGGGGCTGGTCGCATCACCCACACGGCCCCCGCAGGTCTGACCTGCGGGGGCCGTGCTGCGCTCGCACGCGCGACCGCCCGATACGCTGGAGGGACTATGGGAATTTTCGCCGCCGAGTCCTACATCAGCCTGCTGGTCGCCTTCGCGATCCTGGCCACGGCGATCTTCGCCTTCGTCAACTCCCTGCTCTACTCGCCGCAGGCCTACGAGGCTGCGGGCAAGCTCACCAAGACGACCTGGTGCACGATCCTGGGCCTCGGAGTGGTCCTCCAGTTCGTGCCCCTGGGCCTGTTCATCATCAACATCGCCCTGCTGGTGGCAGCGCTGGTCTATCTTGCTGACGTACGACCGGCGCTGGGCAGCCTGCGTCGGCGCTGACGCGCGTCCGCCGGGCCGGACCCGGCCTGACACCCCGCGTCGCTACGGGTAGGCTCAGCCACCAGTTAGTCGGACGACGACGGGTGGAGTTCGTGGAACTGAGGGACTACTGGCTGACGATTCGCAGGCGCTGGCGCCTGGTCGTCATGGCCGTGCTGCTGTCGACGGCAGCCGCGGGCCTGCTCACGCTGCAGGCGACGCCGCTGTACGCCTCCTCGGCACAGCTCTTCGTCTCGACGCCGTCCTCGGAGACCAGCGAGGCCGCGACCGGCGACCAGTTCGCTGCGCGCCGCGTGACGTCGTACGTCGCCCTGGTGACCAACCGTGACCTCGCCGAGACGGTGGCCAACGAGCTCGGTGGCATCTACGAGCCGTCGGTGCTCCTCGACTCGGTCTCGGCGACCGCGATCCCGCAGACGGTCAACATCGAGATCGACGTGCAGAACCCTGACCCGGTCGCCGCCCGCGACATCGCGCAGGCCTATGCCCAGTCGCTGATGCTCCTGGTGGCTGACATCGAGACCCCGCCCGACGGCAGTGCCCCGCCGATCCGCCTGTCGATCACCGACAAGGCGACGATCCCGACGGGCACGGTCAGCCCCAACGTCACCCGCAACCTCGCGCTCGGCGTCGTGCTCGGGATCCTTCTCGGCATCGGCATCGCCGTGCTGCGCGACCTGCTCGACACCTCGATCTCCAGCACCGACGACGTCGCCGCGGTCACGCCGGTGCCGATCCTCGGCAACATCAACAGCGACCCGGCCGCGGTCGCGAAGGACCAGGTGACCGCCCTTTCCGAGGCGACTCCGTGGGCCGAGGCCTTCCGCGTGCTGCGCACCAACATGCAGTACGTCGAGGTCGACCAGGACCACCGCGTCTTCGTGGTCTCCAGCTCGCTGCCCGGTGAGGGAAAGTCGACGACGTCCGCAAGCCTCGCGATCACCCTCGCGATGGCGGGCGAGAGCGTGGCGCTGGTCGAGTGCGACCTGCGGCGTCCGACGATGGCCAAGCGCTTCGGCCTCGACGACGCCGTCGGCACCACCAGCGTGCTCATCGGCAAGATCACGCTCGACGACGCTCTCCAGGTGCAGCGCGAGACCGGGGTCACGGTGCTCACCTGCGGCCCGCGGCCGCCGAACCCGTCCGAGCTGCTCCAGTCGCACGCGATGGAGCTGCTGGTCAAGGACCTCCGCAGCCGCTTCGACGTCGTCATCCTCGACGCGCCGCCGCTGCTCCCCGTCACCGACGCTGCCCTGCTCGCCGCCCGCTCCGACGGCATGCTGGCCATCGTGCGGCACGGCAAGACCACTCGCGACCAGCTGGCGCACGCGCTCGAGCGCGTCGACTCCGTGGGCGGCAAGTGCGTGGGAGTCGTCGTCAACCTGGTGCCGCCCAAGCGCGGTCGCGACCGGGGCTACGGCTATGGCTACGGCTACGACTACCCCTACACCGCCGACGACGAGTCAAAGGCCAAGAAGCCCAAGGTGCCCCGCACGCCCAAGGCCGACTCCAAGCACGGCGGCAAGCGCCGCGGCTGATCCGCCGCTGCGGAGCTGGTTCGGCAGCTACTCGGATCCGGCGAGGCCGGCGAGACCAGCGAGGTAGGCGTCGAGCCGCTCGAGCGCGGGCGCCATCACGTGGCCGGTGGCCTCGAGCTTGCTCAGGTCCAGGACGCTGTGCGCCGGCCGCGGAGCCATCTCCTTGCCCGCGGCGTACTCCTGCGTCGAGACGCGCCGTACGTCGCTGCGCTCGCGGCCGCGGCGCACGAAGACCTCCTCGGCGACCTCGGCCCAGGAGGTCGGGGCACCGCCGTTGCTGACCTGGTAGACGCCGCTCGCGGCGCCGACCTCGAGCAGGTGGTGGGCGGCGGCGGCGAGGTCGGCGGTGAAGGTGAGCCGACCGACCTGGTCGTGCACGACCGCGGGGGAGACCCCGGTGTCGGCCAGGCGTGCCATCGTGCGGACGAAGTTGCCGCCGTCGCCGATGAGCCAGGACGTGCGCAGCACGAGGTGGCGACGGGCCGTGGTGACAGCCAGGTCGCCGGCGGCCTTGGTCTGCCCGTAGACCCCGAGCGGCGAGAGCGGCTCGTCCTCGGTGTGGACCTCGCGGGTGCCGTCGAAGACGTACTCGGAGGAGAAGTGCACGAGCGCGAGGCGGTGCTCGTCGGCGACGCGGGCGAGCGTGGCCGGGGCCTGGGCGTTGGCCGCCCACGCCACCGGTCGGCCCACGGGCGTCTCGGCGACGTCGACCGCGGTGTAGGCGGCCGCGTTGAGGACCACGTCGTGCTCGTGCCAGGGCCAGGCGGCAACGGCCGCGGCATCGGTGACGTCGAGGACGTGCTCGGCACCGGAGCCGGGGAGGTCGACCCCGAGAGCGTCCGGGAACTGGGCGAGCAGTGCGCGTCCCAGCTGACCGCGTGCGCCGATGACGAGGGGTCGCCGTGGCGCCATCGGAGTCACCTCGGCCAACGAGGGCTGGGCGAGGTCCTTGGCGGAGATCCCTGAGCTCCCTACGTCGGCGAGCGGGATCGGCCAGGGGATCGCGACCGTCGCGTCGTCGAGCGCGAGCGCGGGGTAGGTCTCCCCGGCGCGCCAGTGGTCGTTGACCAGATAGCTGTAGGCGACGTCGTCCTCGAGCGTCTGATAGCTGTTGCCGACGCCTCGCGGCACGAAGACCGCGATCGACGGGTCGAGCTCGACGTGCACGCTGGTGCCGAAGCTCGTTCCGGCGCGCAGGTCGACCCAGGCGCCGAACGCGCGACCGGTCGAGACCGAGACGAACTTGTCCCACGGTTCGGCGTGGATGCCCCGGGTGGCGCCGCGGGTGGCGTTGTAGGAGACGTTCTGTTGCACCGGACGGAAGTCGGGCAGCCCGAGCGCCGTCATCTTGGCCTGCTGCCAGCTCTCCTTGAACCAGCCTCGGCTGTCCTGGTGCACCGGCAGGTGCACGACTAGGAGTCCGGGGATGGCGGTGGCCTCGACGGAGAGCTCAGTCATGGGCGGGTCTCCTGGTGGTCGAGTCCTGGTCGTCGAGTAGTCGACGGCCGAGCGGAGCGAGGGGTCGACGTATCGAGACGTGGTGAGTCGGGTGCGGGCGTCTCGATACGCCCGGCAGCGCTCCTTCGTCGCTCGTCCGGGCTACTCGAGGACCAGAAAATCTCACGCCTGTCCCTTCGCGGCGTAGGCAGCCTCGGTGGCCTGCTTGTGCGGGCGCCACCACGCCTCGTGGTCGCGGTACCACTCGATGGTGCCTGCGAGGCCGGCCTCGAAGTCGGGGTAGGCCGGTCGCCAGCCGAGCTCGTCGCGCAGCTTGGTGGAGTCGATGGCGTAGCGGAGGTCGTGACCGGCGCGGTCGGCGACGAGGTCGAAGTCGTCGGGTGCTCGCCCGAGGTGGCCCAGGATCAGGGCGACGACGTCGAGGTTGTTGCGCTCGCCGTCGGCGCCGATCAGGTAGGTCTCGCCGATGCGACCGCGCTGGAGGATCGTCCAGACCGCGGAGGAGTGGTCCTCGGCGTGGATCCAGTCGCGCACGTTGGTGCCCGTGCCGTAGACCTTGGGGCGCTGCCCGCCGAGCACATTGGTGATCTGACGCGGGATGAACTTCTCCACGTGCTGCCACGGGCCGTAGTTGTTGGAGCAGTTGCTGATCGTCGCCTGCACGCCGAAGCTGCGCACCCACGCCCGCACGAGGTGGTCGGAGCCCGCCTTGGCGGCGCTGTAGGGGCTGCTCGGGTTGTAAGGCGTGGCCTCGGTGAAGCGCTGCGGGTCGTCGAGCTCGAGGTCGCCGTAGACCTCGTCGGTGGAGATGTGGTGGAGCCGGGTGCCGTGCTTGCGTGCGGCCTCCAGCACGCAGAACGTGCCGACCAGGTTGGTCTGGATGAAGGGGCCCGGCTCGGTGAGCGAGTTGTCGTTGTGCGACTCGGCTGCGAAGTGCACGATCGCGTCGTGCTCGCCGGCCAGCCGCTCGACCAGCGGCTGGTCGGCGACATCGCCCACGACCAGGCTCACCCGCTCGGTCGGCAGCCCCTCGAGTGAGGCCTGCGAGGCCGCGTAGGTCAGCTTGTCGAGCACGGTCACCACGGCGTCGGTGTGACGCACCAGGTGGTGGACGAAGTTGGAGCCGATGAAGCCGGCGCCGCCGGTCACGAGTACGCGCATCACGGGACCACCGTAGACGCGGGAGCGGTCGACCGGCTCAGTAGGCGCCGTGGGAGCGGACGACGGCGCCCATCGTCTTGTAGAGGATCGAGATGTCCTGGAACATCGACCAGTTGTCGACGTAGTAGAGGTCGAGCCGGATCGCTTCCTCGAAGGAGAGGTTGGAGCGACCCGAGACCTGCCAGAGGCCGGTGAGCCCGGGGCGCACGTGGAGGCGGCGGGACATGTCGCCGTGGTACTGCGCGACCTCGAGCGGCAGCGGCGGACGGGGGCCGACGAGGCTCATCTCGCCGCGCAGCACGTTGACCAGCTGGGGGAGCTCGTCGATCGAGAAGCGGCGCAGCCACTGACCCGGCTTGGTGATGCGCGGGTCGCGCTCCATCTTGAAGAGCCCGCCGTCGTAGCCCTCCTTGGCGTGCAGCTCGGCGAGCTTCTTCTCCGCGTCGGTGACCATCGTGCGGAACTTGAGCAGCGAGAACTCCTCGCCGTCGCGACCGGTGCGCATCTGGCGGAAGAGGACCGGGCCGCCGTCGTGGAGCTTGATCCGTGCTGCCGCGAACGCCAGCACCGGGGAGGCCAGCAGGAGCAGGCCGAGTGAGCCGACGATGTCGAGCGACCTCTTGCCCCAGCGGGCCGCGTCGGTGGCGCGGGGCGGCTCGAGGTGGATGAGGGGCAGACCGCCGACGGGTCGGATGCTGACGCGGTCACCGGAGACCTCGGAGATGCTCGGGGCGACCACCACCTGGACGTCGTGGTGCTCGAGCTCCCAGGCGATGCGGCGCATCTGCCCGGCGGAGGTGAGGCCGCCGCTGGCGAAGAAGACGACGTCGGCGCCGGAGGCGGCGACCGTCTCGGTCACGCTGTCGCAGTTGCCCAGCACCGGGATGCCGCCGTCGGTCTCGGGGGCGGGGTCGTTGGTCGGGGTGAGGCAGCCGATGACCTGGAAGCCGAGCCGCTTCTCGCGCGTGATGACGTTGGCGACCTCGTCGACGCCGAAGCGGCTGCCGACGATGATCACGTGGTGCTGGAGGCCGCCGAGGCTGCGGGCGGCGTGGATGACCTGGCGGAGCGCGAGGCGCTGGAGCATGAGGCCGGCCAGGCCGACGGCGAAGGTCACGAAGAAGAACCCGCGCGAGAGCGGGTAGTTGAGCAGGTAGCAGCCCACGCCGACCAGACCGGCAGCGCTCAGGCTGGCGACGGCGACCCGGCGGAACTCGTCGGTGCCGACCTCGAACTGGCTGCTGCGGTAGCCGCCGGAGAAGAAGAGGCACGCCACCCAGACCAGGATGATCGCCGGCCCGGCCACGGTCACCGCGTTGAGCACCTCGGCGCGCGTTCCGAAGAGCTCGTCCCACCGCTCACGGATCAGTCCCGCCAGCAGGGTGCTCAGCGAGACGACGAACAGGTCGAGGACGAAAGCGGTGACCGGCAGGTAGCGCAAGGCGCGCGATCGGGCCACAGACCTGAACCAGGTCTCCTTCTGGCTCATCACGCTCATTACGTCAAGTTCCCCTACATCGCCGCCACCGGGGGACACCCCTGCCCCTTGGTCGGCCCCCGAGCGGGACCACCGGGGAGGAATCGTGCCTCGCCCGGACCTGTGACACTTAACCACGAATCGGCAGTCTTGACACCTACAGGTGAAAGACAGTCATGTGACGCTGCCGTAACGGCGGCCCTGACGCGCGTAGCCTGGCCGGTGCGCCACACTTGCCCGCATGCGAGGCATCATCCTGGCCGGTGGGACCGGCAGTCGGCTGCACCCGATCACCCACGCGGTGAGCAAGCAGCTGATGCCCGTCTATGACAAGCCGATGATCCACTACCCGCTCTCGACGCTGATGCTCGCCGGGATCCGCGAGGTCCTGGTGATCACCACCCCGCACGAGGCGGAGCAGTTCGTGAGGCTTCTCGGCGACGGTTCGGCCCTGGGCCTCGAGATCACCTATGCCACTCAGCCCGCGCCCGACGGGCTGGCGCAGGCGTTCCTCAT
>NZ_JAXMNS010000180.1:0-7362 GCF_034670285.1 Nocardioides sp.
GCCGCGTCGGTCTCGGCGACGCAGGTGATGTCGCTGGTCGCCTTGGCCGTGTAGGTGACGTCCATGCCCTGAGGGATCCAGCGCTTGTCGGCGGGGACCGTCGCCTCGGCCAGCGCGCCCATCGCCGCCTCGAGCCCGTTGCACAGCGCGATCGCGTGGACGGTGCCGATGTGGTTGTGGACCGCCTTGCGCTTGGGGATCAGCAGCTCGGCGTAGTTGGGCCGGATCTCGACGAAGCGGGGACGGATCGTGGAGAAGTACGGCGCCTGTCGGCTGAACGCGAGCGAGAAGACGCGCTTGCCGAGGGTGCTGCCGACCACGGGGAGGCTGCTGGCGGTACGCCACAGAGAGAGGACCTGAGTCATGGCCCAGATGTTACCGGTCGGTAACTCAGCTGAGCGAGAGGAACAGCTTCTCGAGATGGTCGAGCTGCTCGGGCGTCACGTCACCGTCGCTGTCGACACTGCTGCGCCACTCGGCCGCCACCATCGCGAACCCGGCCCGGTCGAGCGCACTCGTGACCGCCTTGAGCTGGTTGAGGACGGCGCCGAGCTCACGCTCCTCCTCCATCATCTTGAGCACCCCGGCGAGCTGGCCCTGGGCGCGCTTGATCCGGTTGAGTACTGCCGTTCGGTCGCTGGCCGACGAAGTCGACATGGCTGCCCCCTGGTTGTCCGGCCACTCGCCCCTCGACGAACTGCCCCGATACGGACGTGAAGAATAGGCGTCAGGATAGCGAGCCGGACGCTTTCGAGGATTAACGTCATCGAGACCCGGTAGTTACGCCCGGGCGGGTATCGGAAATCTCTCGATATCAAGATTCTCGACCGCCTGCGTAGAGTGCTGTCCATGCGCGACGAGGTGGACGACCTGGTGGAGGCCTGGGCGCGCGAGCGCTCCGACCTCGACCTGGACCCCGTCGCCGTGTTCAGTCGGATCAGCCGGCTCGCCCGTCATCTCGACCTCGCTCGACGAGCCGCCTTCAGCGCGCACGCGATCGAGTCGTGGGAGTTCGACGTCCTCGCAGCCCTGCGCCGCGCCGGCACGCCGTACGAGCTCTCGCCGGGGCGCCTGCTGCGCGAGACCCTCGTGACGAGCGGCACGATGACCAACCGCGTCGACCGGCTCGCCGTCCGTGGCTTCGTCGAGCGCTCCCCCGACCCGGAGGACCGCCGCGGGGTGATCGTGCGGCTCACGCCCGAGGGCAAGGCCGCCGTGGACGGCGCCTTCGAGGCGCTGCTGGATGCCGAACGCGCCCTGCTCGCCGACCTGCCCGTGCGCGACCAGGCCAAGCTCGCCGGGCTGCTGCGGCTCCTGCTGTCGCCCTTCGGGACTCCCCCGGCGGGGTAGGGACCTAGTCGACGACCTCGGCGGCCTCGAGCCACTCGAGCTCGAGGTCGTCCTTCTCGGCCAGGAGCAGCTGGAGCTCAGCCCCCAGGGTGGCCAGCTTGTCGTAGTCGTCGGTGCTCGCCTCGAGCTCCTTGTTGATCTCGATCTCGCGCAGCAGCACCCGCTTGAGCTGCTTCTCCAGGCGCGACAGCGCCTTGCGAGCCGCGCGCTCCTCGGCACTGCCCGGCTTGGCCTTCTTGCTCGAGGCGCCGCCCTGCTCGCCGCTGCCGGAGGACTGATCGGCCTTCGACGGGCCTGTCAGCTGGTCGCGCCGACGCTCGAGGTACTCATCGACTCCACGCGGCAGCATCGAGAGCTTGCCGTCGCCGAGCAGCGCCCAGACCGAGTCGGTGACCCGCTCGAGGAAGTACCGGTCGTGGGAGACCACGACGAGCGTGCCGGGCCAGGCGTCGAGGAAGTCCTCGAGCACGTTGAGGGTCTCGATGTCGAGGTCGTTGGTCGGCTCGTCGAGGAGCAGCACGTTGGGCTCGGTGAGGAGCAGCTTGAGCAGCTGGAAGCGCCGCCGCTCGCCGCCGGAGAGGTCGCCGAGGCGCGCGGTCAGCTTGTCGCCGGTGAAGCCGAAGCGCTCGAGCATCGACGTGGCCGTGATCTCGCCGTCCTTGGTGACGGTGATCCGCCGGATCGCCTCGACCGTCGGCAGCACCCGACCGTCGGGGTCGACGTCGTCGAGGGCCTGGGTGAGGTGCTTCAACGCCACGGTCTTGCCGAGCTTCATCTTCCCGACCTGCGGGTGGAGGGCGCCGGCCAGCATCGAGAGCACGGAGGTCTTGCCGGCGCCGTTGACCCCGACGATGCCGACCCGGTCACCGGCACCGAGGCGCCAGGTCGCGTCGGAGAGCAGCTGGCGCTCACCGCGCCACAGGTCGACGTCCTCGACGTCGATGACGTCCTTGCCGAGTCGCTGGGTGGCGAACTTCTGCAGCTCGAGGCGGTCGCGCGGCGGCGGCACGTCCTCGATCAGCTGGTTGGCGGCGTCGATGCGGAACTTCGGCTTGGCGGTGCGGGCCGGGGCGCCGCGGCGGAGCCAGGCCAGCTCCTTCTTCATCAGGTTCTGCCGGCGGGCCTCCGAGGCCGACGCCTGGCGCGAGCGCTCCGCCTTGGCGAGCACGAACGCGGCATAGCCGCCCTCGTAGACGTCGACAGCACCGTCGTGGACCTCCCAGGTCCACTGGCAGACCTCGTCGAGGAACCACCGGTCGTGGGTGACGACGACCAGCGCCGACGTACGACGGCGCATGTGGTCGGCCAGCCACGCGACCGCCTCCACGTCGAGGTGGTTGGTGGGCTCGTCGAGCACGATCAGCTCGTGGTCGCCGAGCAGGAGCGCGGCGAGGGCGCACCGTCGGCGCTCACCACCGGAGAGCCCGAGCACGGCGCGATCGAGCTCGACGCCCGCGAGCAGCTCGGTCACGATCTCGCGCAGCATCGCGTCGGCAGCCCACTCGTGGTCGGAGCGGCCCCCGAGGACGGCCTCGCGCACGGTGTGGGTGTCGACGAGCTCGTCGCCCTGGTGGAGGTAGCCGATCAGCAGGCCGCGCTGCTGCGAGACCCGTCCGGAGTCGGGTTCCTCGAGGCCGCTCATCACCTCGAGCAGCGTGGTCTTGCCGTCGCCGTTGCGCCCGACGATGCCGATCCGGTCACCGGACCCGATGCCCAGCGACACCTCGGACAGCAGCGGCCGGATGCCGTAGGACTTGGAGACTTTTTCGAGGTTGAGCAGGTTCGATGCCATGACTATGCGTGGTCCTTCACGAGGTGGGCACCGGCAACGGCGCCGTTGGCGACGAGCACGGTGGGGTGGCCTGAGCGCATCAGCGCCCCGGCGAGGTCGCGGGCGTGGTCGGCGGACTCACAGAGGAAGACGCAGGTCGGCCCGGAGCCCGAGACCATGCCGCGCAGCGCGCCCTCGCTCTCGCCGCGCGTGATGAGCTCGCCGAGCTCGGGGCGCAGGTCGACCGCGGCGTCCTGGAGGTCGTTGTGCAGCGTGCGGGCCAGGCTGACCGGCTGGCCGGTGCGGAGAGCGCCGAGGAGCATCTCGGCCCCGGGCGGCTCCTCCGGTGCGTCGGGGTAGAGCTTGTCGAAGTGCCGGTAGACGTCGGGGGTCGAGAGGCCCTCGCGGTCGGGGACGAGCACCCACCACCAGGTGCCGACGTCGCCGACCGGCTCGACCAGCTCGCCGCGCCCGGTGCCGAGGGCGGTGCCGCCGATGAGCGCGAAGGGGACGTCGCTGCCGAGCTCGGCGGCGATCCGGAGAAGGTCGTCGTCGCTGGTGCGGAGGTCGTGGGCGCGATCCAGGGCCACCAGCGCGGCCGCAGCGTCCGCCGATCCGCCGGCCAGCCCGCCCGCGACCGGGATCGCCTTCTCGATCTGCAGCAGCCCGTTGAGATCGCGCCCGTGCAGGGTCGCCAGGGCGGACGCCGCGCGGTGGGCGAGGTTGCGCTCGTCGGCGGGGACGGACTGCACGTCGATCCAGTCGCTGCCGCGCACCTCGACCTGGAGGTCGTCGACTCCCGGCCCGCCGGGGGTCGCGGTGACGTCGTCGCACAGGCCGATCGCCTGGTAGACGGTCGTGAGCGGGTGGAAGCCGTCGTCGCGAGGCGCGCCGACCCCCAGGTGCAGGTTGATCTTCGCGGCGGCCCGCACCGTCACCGGTGCAGTGCCCAGGAAGCGGTTCATCTGAGTCCTTCGGCCAGCGCGGCGAACTGCTCGATCGTGAGCGACTCACCGCGGGTGAGCGGGTCGATGCCCGCATGGGCAAGGGCGTCGTCGACCGACCCCAGGAGGCCCTTGGAGGGTGCCGAGTC
This sequence comes from Nocardioides sp., assembly GCF_034670285.1. Taxonomy (GTDB): domain Bacteria; phylum Actinomycetota; class Actinomycetes; order Propionibacteriales; family Nocardioidaceae; genus Nocardioides. The sequence continues at coordinate 4,215 of NZ_JAXMNS010000180.1, forward strand.
GCGCAGCACCCCTCGCAGCGCCTTGCGCCGGTGGGCGAAGGCGACGTCGATGACGGCGAAGACCTCCTCGCGAGTGGCCGCGGTCGCGGGCGGCTCGCGATGGGTCCAGGCCACCAGACCGGAGTCGACGTTGGGCGCGGGCCAGAAGACGTTGCGCCCGATCGCCCCGGCGCGTCGTACGTCGGCGTACCACGCGGCCTTGAGGGAGGGGATGCCGTAGGCCTTGCTGCCGGGCTTGGCGGCCAGACGGTCGGCCACCTCGGCCTGCACCATGACCAGTCCCCGCCTCAGGCTGGGCAGCAGGGCCATCAGGTGCAGCAGCACCGGCACCGAGACGTTGTAGGGCAGGTTGGCGACCAGCGCGGTGGGCGCCGGACCGGCGAGACCGGTGATCCGCAGGGCATCGGCGTGCACCAGGCTGAAGTGGTCGGCCTGGTCGGGGGCGAACTCGGCGATGGTGTCGGGCAGCAGCCCGGCGAGCTTGTCGTCGATCTCCACCGCCGTCACGTGCTGGGCGACGTCGAGGAGCGCGAGCGTCAGCGACCCCAGCCCCGGACCCACCTCGAGCACCACGTCGTCGCCGGTGATGCCCGACTCGCGCACGATCCGGCGGCAGGTGTTGGCGTCGATGACGAAGTTCTGGCCCTTCTGCTTCGTCGGCCGCAGGTCGAGCAGGTCGGCCAGACGACGAACGTCCGCCGCCCCGAGATACCTCGGGCCGGCGGACGATGTCATGTGTGAAGGCTAGGCCGTGCGGTGGGCGATCGGCTCACCGCGGTCCGTCAGCGCGGCAGACCGAGCTTGGCCGCGCAGCCGGGCCAGGCGCCGTAGCCGCCGCGAGCGGCACGGAGCCGCTCGGCAACAGCGATCTGGGTGGCCCGCGAGTTGTTGCTCGGCAGACCGGTGCCGCCGTAGGCCTGCCAGGTGCCGAGGTTGAACTGGAGGCCGCCGTAGTAGCCGTTGCCGGTGTTGATGGCCCAGTTGCCGCCCGACTCGCACGCCGCGAGGCGGTCCCAGACCGAGCTGCCAGTGGCGTAGTTGGGCGCCGCGGGGGCCGGGACGGGCTTGGTGCCGACCCGCACGATCGCGGAGACCGGCTGACGGGTGACCTTCTGCTTGAGGACCTTGCGCTTGGTCAGCTCGCCGTCGACGTAGACCAGTCGGTAGGTGACGTTGCGGGCGCCGGCGCTGCCGGCTCGCTCGGTGCTGGTCGTGCCGACCGTGAGCGTGTCGTCCTCGCGCTTCTCGGTGGCGAAGGCGATGCTCTCGCCGGTCACGGCCTTCTTCTTCCACCGCACGTCGGTGAAGGTGATGACGTCACCGTCGGTGACGGCCGCGCCGAGCCTGGGCGTGGTGCGGTCGCGCTTGCCGACCTTGACGCCGAAGCGCTCCAGGGCGCCCTCGACGGTCATCGCGGTGACGTTGCGGACCTTCTTCTTGCCCGACACCTTGAACGTGAGCTTCTTCGGGGTGACGACCTCGAGCTCGAGACCGCCGCGGTCGATGCCCGCGCCTCGGTCGAGCGAGAGTCGTGAGTTGTCGAAGGGCATGCCGATCTCGCCCAGCGCGGTCTCGACGTCGGTGGCCGTGACCCAGTGGGTGGTCGTGACGCCGTCGACGGTGAGGTCGACCGGGCGGCCCAGCCGCACGTTGATGCGCGTGCCGTCCTCGATCTGCTCGTCGAGGGCGGGCGCAACCAGGTCGTGCTCACCGATCTCGAGGCCCTCGGCCGCGAGCACGTCGCCGACGGTGGCCGCACGCGAGGAGATCTCGCGGGCCTCTCCGTCGACGGAAAGAGTGAGGTCCTTGCCCATGGCGGCGTAGCCGTAGGTCGTGCCGGCGACGGCGACGAGGACGACGGCGACCAGGGAGGCCAGCACGGCGCGGCTGCGGAACCAGGAGCTGCGGGTCGAGCCGGAGGTGGGGCTCGAGAGGGGGCTCGAGAGGGGGCTCGAGAGGGGGGTGGAGATGTTCTGCGGGTCAGTGTCGTTCTGGGGCGGCACGTTGCTCCAATGTCGTGAGTCCCGGGCCTCGGATGACCAGCGCCTGAGTGCGGCGCCGGCCGTGAATCGTCCCGATCCCGGCCAACAGCCCTCTACGAGACCAGTCGAGGAGGGCGATCGCAAGCTCGCGCACCCGGCTCAGGCGGGGAACGTGGCCAGCATCACGTCGATCCTTTACCCGCCTCGTCACAGGCGCCCCAGCAGTCACCAGTCGTCACCAGTCATCACCACTCATCACCAGGGACCACCGAAGGCCTCGAAGGTCGCGGCCTCCACCGCCCGGCAGAGCGTCTCGAGATCCTCGCCGCGGGTCTCGGCCATCACGCGCATGGTCAGCGGCACGAGGTAGGAGGCGTTGGGGCGGCCTCGGTAGGGCGTGGGCGTGAGGTAGGGAGCGTCGGTCTCGACGAGGATCCGGTCCTGCGGCGCGAGCACGAGCGCGTCGCGCAGGGGCTGGGCGTTCTTGAACGTCACCGTGCCCGAGAACGAGAGGTGGGCCCCCCGGTCGAGACAGCGCCGCGCCACGTCGGCGTCGCCGGAGAAGCAGTGCATCACCCAGCGGTCGGGAGCGCCCTCCTCGTCGATCACGGCCAGCACCTCGTCGTGCGCGTCGCGGTCGTGGATGACGAGGGTCTTGTCGAGTCGCTTGGCGATGTCGATGTGGCGCCGGAACGACTCCACCTGGGCGGCGCGGCCCTCCTCGCCGGTGCGGAAGTGGTCGAGACCCGTCTCCCCCACCGCGCGCACCCGGTCGTGCGCACCGGCCAGGGCCTCGATCTCGGCCAGCGCCTCGTCGAGCAGGCCCGACTCGGCCAGGCGCGGCGCCTCGTTGGGGTGCAGCGCGACGCCCGCGACCACGCCGTCGTACGACGTGGCGGCCTCGACCGCCCAGCGTGCGCCCCGCAGGTCGCAGCCGATCTGCACGATCCGGGGCACGCCGACCGCAGCGGCAGCGGCGAGCGCCGCGGCCACGTCGTCGGGCGTCTCGTGGGCGATGTCGAGGTGGCAGTGGTTGTCGACCACCGGGTAGGGCAACGGCTCCGGGGCCGGGGGCGGCTCGCCCTCGCGACGCGCGCTCACGTCAGGACCCCGCGACCGAGGCTCGGCGGGCGAGGATCGCGGCGGCCAGGGCCTCTGGCGCCTGG
>NZ_JAXMNS010000181.1:0-7330 GCF_034670285.1 Nocardioides sp.
CGCCCACCTGACCGGCTTCGACGAGGCCACCGGCGCGTTCGTGCACGTGCACCCGCTGGGCGCCCCGACGACGTCGGAGCAGGGGAGCGTGCTGCGCTTCCACACCTCCTTCGCCACGGCCGGCACCTATCGCTTCTTCGTGCAGGTGCGGGTGGACGGGTTCGTGCACTCGATCCCGCTCACCATGGCCGTGGAGTGACGAATCGGGCGGGCGTGCCCACGGCTCGTAGACTGGTGCGCATGCCCAGCCCCACCTCCGCCAGCATCTTCCCGCGTCTCGAGCCGCACCTGCCGACGATCTCCAAGCCGATCCAGTACGTCGGCGGCGAGCTCAACTCCACGGTTAAGGAGTGGGACTGCGCGCCGGAGGGCGAGACCGTGCGCTGGGCCCTGATGTACCCCGACGCCTACGAGGTCGGACTGCCCAACCAGGGTGTCGCGATCCTCTACGAGGTGCTCAACGAGCGCGACTGGATCGTCGCCGAGCGCACCTACTCGGTGTGGCCCGACCTCGAGCAGGTGATGCGCACCGGTGACGAGCAGGGACCCATCCCGCAGTTCACGATCGATGCCCACCGTCCGGTGCGCGACTTCGACGTCCTCGGCCTGAGCTTCTCCACCGAGCTCGGCTACACCAACATGCTCAACGCCCTCGACCTCGCGCAGATCCCGCTGCACGCCGCCGAGCGCACCGACGCCGACCCGATCGTGCTCGCGGGCGGCCACGCGGCCTTCAACCCCGAGCCGATCGCCGACTTCATCGACGCCGCCGTCCTCGGCGACGGCGAGGAGGTCGTGCTCGCCATCTCCGACGTCATCAAGGAGTGGAAGGAAGAGGGGCGTCCCGCCGGCGAGATGACCAGTGGTCGCGACGAGCTGCTGCGGCGCCTGGCCGTCACCGGCAACATCTACGTGCCGAAGTTCTACGACGTCACGTACGGCGACCCGGCCGACGGTGCCGAGATCGTCGCAGTCACGCCCAACCGCCCCGGCATCCCGCACCGCGTCACCAAGCACACCCTGATGGACCTCGACGCCTGGCCCTACCCCAAGAAGCCCCTCGTGCCGCTCGCCGAGACCGTTCACGAGCGCTTCAGCGTCGAGATCTTCCGCGGCTGCACGCGCGGGTGCCGGTTCTGTCAGGCCGGGATGATCACGCGCCCGGTGCGCGAGCGCTCCATCGAGACGATCGGCGCGATGGTCGAGAACGGCGTGCGCGCCTCGGGCTTCGACGAGGTGGGGCTCCTCAGCCTCAGCAGCGCCGACCACACCGAGATCGCCGACGTCGCCAAGGGCCTCGCCGACCGCTACGAGGGCTCCAGCGTCAGCCTCAGCCTGCCGAGCACGCGCGTCGACGCCTTCAACATCTCGCTGGCCAACGAGTTCTCCCGCAACGGACGCCGCTCCGGGCTGACCTTCGCCCCCGAGGGCGGCAGCGAGCGGATGCGCAAGGTGATCAACAAGATGGTCACCGAGGAAGACCTCATCCGCACCGTCTCGGCCGCCTACTCCCACGGCTGGCGCCAGGTGAAGCTCTACTTCATGTGCGGCCTGCCGACCGAGACCGACGAGGACGTCCTCCAGATCGCCGACCTCGCCAAGCGGGTCATCGCCGAGGGCCGCAAGGTCACCGGTCAGAACGACATCCGCTGCACCGTGTCGATCGGTGGCTTCGTGCCCAAGCCGCACACGCCGTTCCAGTGGGCCTCGCAGCTCGACGTCGAGACCACTGACGACCGCCTGCAGAAGCTGCGCGACCTCGTGCGCGCCGACAAGAAGTACGCCCGCGCCATCGGCTTCCGCTACCACGACGGCAAGCCCGGCAGCGTCGAAGGTCTGCTCTCGCGCGGCGACCGCCGCGTCGGCGCCGTCATCGAGCAGGTCTGGCGCGACGGTGGCCGTTTCGACGGCTGGAGCGAGCACTTCTCCTACGACCGCTGGGTCGAGTCGGCCGAGAAGGCGTTGGCCGGCACGGGCGTCGACCAGGCGTGGTTCACCACGCGTGAGCGCGGCTACGACGAGGTGCTCCCGTGGGACCACCTCGACTCCGGGCTCGACAAGGACTGGCTCTGGGCCGACTGGGAGGACGCTCTCGCGGTCGCCGACGGCAGCTCCGACGTCGAGGTCGAGGACTGCCGCTGGACCCCGTGCTACGACTGCGGCGTGTGCCCTGAGATGGGCACCGAGATCCAGATCGGACCCACCGGGCAGAAGCTGCTGCCGCTCGCGGTCATCTGAGTCAGAGGATCGGCGCGTCCAGCGAGCCGAAGGTCAGTTCGACGAAGCACAGGAACTCGTCGTCCGGCTCGATGTCCTCGGGGTCGCGGATGATCAGGTTGATCAGCAGGTCGTCGGAGAAGGCCTCGAGGGCCGCGAGGTCGTCGGCGGCCATCAGCGACGTGCAGACCTGGGCCGGGTTCACCGACCCGCTCAGGCCGCCCTCGTAGTCGGAGGCGACGCCGACGTAGATGATCTCGGCGTCGTGGGACTCCACGCAGTCGACCTTCAGCAGGTTGTAGTCGGACCCGTCCCGGCTCACGTCGACGCACTGGCCGACCTCGGCGTTCGACGGGGTGATCACGTTCTGGGCGAAGAAGACGCCGGCCACCACGACCAGTGCGCCGAGGATGCTGAAGAGCAGGCCGAGCGGGATGGCGGCGATCGCAGCCCAGCGCCCCTTGCGCTTGTTGTTCTTGGTGCGGCTCAGGCCGACGATGCCGAGGATCAACGCCACGGGCGACAGGAAGCACGTGAACGACAGCACGAACGCGGTGATCGACACCGCGTCGGTGCTGGTGGGTGCTGCCGCGGGCGGGGTGCCCTGACCGTAGGTGCCGTACGCGTCCTGGCCGAAGGTCTCCTGGCCATAGGGCGGCGGGTTGTAGGACCCCTGGTTGTAGGGGGTCTGGCCGTAGGGGGTCTGGCCGTACGGCGGAGGGGGAGGGGGCGTGCCCTCGGGGACGCCGGGCGAGCTGTTCGGGTCGTAGGGGTTGCTCATCGCTCGTCCTCCAGCTCGATCGGCGGCATCCCAGGCAGTCTGTCAGAAAGGACGCCGAGCCGGACTCATGTCGGGGGGGTGCGGCAGGATGGCGCGATGCTGCACGTGAGTGATGCCGAGCGGCGCACGCGGCTGGCGCAACGTCACGCCCTCGCACCGTCCCACCGCGCCGAGGGGGTGCGCGCAGCCACGGAGGCGATGACGGTGCTGCACGCCACGGAGCCGGCGACGGTCTACCTGTCGTGCTGGAGCCGGGTCGAGGGGCTCACGGTCGCCGACGTCGACCGAGCCCTCTACGACGAGCGCGGCGTGGTCAAGCAGCTGGCGATGCGACGCACCCTCTTCGTCTTCCCGCGTGACCTGCTTCCCGCAGCGTGGGGCAGCGCTTCTGCCCGCGTCGCAGAGGCCGAGCTCAAGCGGATGGCCAAGGACGTCGAGAAGGTCGGCGCCGCGGCAGACGGCATCGACTGGGTCCACCGATCACGTGAGGCGGTGCTCACCGCCCTGCGGGAGCGTCCCGACGGGCTGACCGCGGTCGAGGTGCGCGACGCCGTCCCCGAAGCCGTGGTGAGGCTGGACCTCGGCAGCGGTGCCGGAGCGGTGTGGAGCCACGGTCGGGTCCTCACCCACCTCGGGCTGACGCACGACCTGGTCCGTGGCACCAACACGCAGCACTGGCGGATCTCCCGGCCACGCTGGACCTTGATGACCGACTGGCTCGGTGCCGTCGGGGAGCCGCTGGACGCGACTGCGGGCTTCCGGGAGATCGTGCGCCGCTGGCTGCACACCTTCGGGCCGGGCACGGAGACCGACCTGGTCTGGTGGCTCGGCGCGACCAAAGGCATCGTGCGGGCCGCCCTGAGCGACCTCGATGCGGTGCCGGTCGGACTCGACGGTGGGGCGACCGGGTGGCTGCTGCCCGACGACCTCGACGCTCCGCAGGGCCAGGACGAGCGCTGGGTGGCGCTGCTCCCGGTGCTGGACCCGACCGTGATGGGATGGAAGCAGCGCGACTTCTACCTCGGCGAGCACGCCGCGACCCTCTTCGACCGCAACGGCAACGCCGGCACGACCGCGTGGGTCGACGGTCGGGTGGTGGGGTGCTGGACCCAGGACCTCGGGGGGAGGGTGCGGGTGCACCTGCTCGAGGACGTCGACCCCGCGGCGACGCGCGCGCTCGACGCGGAGGCCGAGCGGCTGACCCGGTGGCTGGACGGCGTCACGGTCGGCACCGTCTACCCTTCGCCTGCGATGAAGATCCACCGACCACACAGGGAAGCCACCAGATGAGCCGTCAACCTCCCGAGCAGCAGGCACCCCCGGTCCAGCGACTGCGGATCCGCTACGCCAAGCGTGGCCGGCTGCGTTTCACCAGCCACCGTGACTTCAGCCGCGCCTTCGAGCGGGCGATCTTCCGGGCCCGCATCCCGATGGCCTACTCCTCGGGGTTCAACCCGCACCCGCGCATCTCCTACGCCGGCGCGGCGCCGACCGGATCGGCCAGCGAGGCCGAGTACCTCGAGATCGGGCTGGCCCAGATGGTCGACACCGCCGACATCCATGCAGCGCTCGACGAGTCGCTCCCCGAGGGACTCGACGTCCTCGAGGTCGTCGACGCCGCCGAGCTCGGCAAGGGCGGGCTGGCCGACCTCCTGATCGCGAGTCGCTGGCTGATCGACACCCGTGCGCCTGCCGACGAGCTGAGCGCAGCGGTCGTCCGCTTCCTCGCCGAGCCCTCGGTGGCGGTCGAGCGGATGACCAAGAAGGGGCTGCGGGAGTTCGACTGCCGCGCTGCGGTCGTCTCGCTCTCGATCGCCGACACCGAGGCTTCGCCGGTGGCCGGGGCGGGGGTCGACGGGCCTGCCCAGCTGGACCTCGTCCTGCGCCACGGGGTGCCGTCGGTGCGGCCGGACGACGTGCTCACCGGCCTCTGTGCCCTGACCGGCCTCGAGCTGTCCGGGCCGGCGCTGCTCACCCGGCTCTCGCAGGGTCCGCTCGACGAGGAGACCGGCACCGTGGGGGACCCGCTCGCACGCTGATCCTGCGCGGCTCGGGGACTGTGCGATACTCGTCACGGTCGGCGATCGTCGCTCCCAAGGCGCGAGATCCGACCCGACGACGTTCTCGTCGCTCCGTCACGGCGGGTCGACACGGTGGGGACAGGTCGTCACCAGACCGCGACGCGGCCCGGATCGGTGACAGCGATCCGACCAGGCTGTCGACCGCGGTAGGTGACTCCGGTCCTCAGTGACGCACACCGCGGAGGGTGTCGTTCGAACCCACGAAGGCTTTGCACGACGTCCCGGAACCACCTGCTTTCCCCCGGGCGTGGTGCCAGACACCGCCCGACCTGAGGTCGGGCGCGAGGAGCACTACATGGCTGACGACACCTCCGCCGACCAGAACAACACCCCCGAGAGCACCGAGAACGCCGACACGGTCGTGCCCGACACGCCGCCCGGCGACGGCACCGCCAAGCCGGCCAAGAAGGCCGCTGCGAAGAAGGCGACCAAGAGGGCCCCGGCGAAGAAGGCCCCGGCCAAGAAGGCCGCGGCTGCGCCGGACCCGCAGGCTCCCGATGTCACCGAGGCTGCGGAGGGCGACGCTCCTGACGCGCCGGCCAAGAAGGCTGCTGCCAAGAAGGCACCGGCCAAGAAGGCTGCTGCCAAGAAGACCACCACGCGGGCGCCCAGGAAGACCGCCGCAGCAGAGCCCACCGAGGCTGCTGAGTCCGAGGCGCCCGACGCCGCCGGCAGCAGCGCCGGTGCCGCGATGCCGCTGTTCCAGGCCCCGGAGGCGACCCCGGCGCCCCGGACCCGTCGCGCCCCGGCCAAGAAGGCCGCGGCTCCCGCGGCCGACGAGCCGCTCCCGACGACGGACGGTCAGGCCGAGGGCACCACCGAGACCTCGACCGACGACGCCGCTCCTGCGCCGGCCAAGAAGACGACCCGCAAGCGCACGGCCGGCAAGCCCGCCCAGAAGCCGGCCCCCGAGCCCGTCGCCGTCGAGGAGGACGAGGAGGACGAGGAGTCCGCCACGACCACCGACGAGGCGAGCACGTCGACCGACCCGGCCGAGACGAAGCAGGACGCTGACAGCGACAGGACCGACGACAGCACCGACGACGACTCCGACGACGACTCGGACAGCTCCGACGACGGCGAGTCCGGCGACGGTGGCCCGCGTCGGCGCCGCCGTCGCGGCGGCCGTCGTCGTCGCAAGAGCGGCGGCGGTGGTGGCGGAGACAGCCAGAACGGCGGCCAGGGCAGCGGGGGCCAGGACAACGACTCCTCCGACCCGGGCAGCTCGGGCAGTGACGGTGGCTCCAAGAACGCCGACAAGTCCGAGAAGGCCGAGAAGTCCGAGAAGTCCGGCGACGACTCCGGCAAGCAGGAGGGCGGCCAGAACCGCGGCGGCCGCAACCAGGGCAACCAGGGCAACCAGGGGGGCGGGTCCGACGACGACGCAGAGTCCGGTGACGGCACCTCGCGTCGCCGTCGTCGTCGCCGTCGTGAGGGTGACGACGGTGGCAACGGCAACGACGACCCCAACAACACCACCACGCGCGTGCGCCGCTCCCGCTCGCCCGAGGACGAGATCACCGCGATCAGCGGCTCGACCCGTCTGGAGGCCAAGAAGCAGCGTCGCCGCGACGGTCGCGAGGCCGGACGTCGTCGCGCCCCGATCGTGAGCGAGGCCGAGTTCCTGGCCCGCCGCGAGTCGGTCGAGCGCGTCATGGCGATCCGCCAGCGCGAGGACGTCATCCAGATCGGTGTCCTCGAGGACAAGGTCCTCGTCGAGCACTACGTGGCCCGCGAGTCGCAGACCTCGCTGATCGGCAACGTCTACCTCGGCCGCGTGCAGAACGTGCTGCCCTCCATGGAGGCGGCGTTCATCGACATCGGCAAGGGCCGCAACGCGGTCCTCTACGCCGGCGAGGTCAACTGGTCGGCGCTCGGCCACAAGGACGGCGCCCCTCGCAAGATCGAGTCGGTGCTCTCCTCCGGACAGACGATCCTGGTGCAGGTCACCAAGGACCCGGTCGGTCACAAGGGTGCGCGCCTGACGAGCCAGGTCAGCCTGGCCGGCCGCTTCCTGGTCTACGTGCCGGACGGCACGACCAGCGGCATCTCCCGCAAGCTGCCCGACACCGAGCGCAACCGCCTCAAGACCCTCCTCAAGGAGATCGTCCCGGACTCCGCCGGCGTCATCGTGCGCACCGCCGCCGAGGGGGCCAGCGAGGACGAGCTGACCCGCGACGTCGAGCGGCTCAAGGCGCGCTGGGAGGACATCGAGAAGAAGACCAAGGGCAACGGCCCCCAGCTGCTCTAC
>NZ_JAXMNS010000182.1:0-7268 GCF_034670285.1 Nocardioides sp.
ACCCGGCCCGCTGGTCAGGAGCCACACGCCGGTGACGAGCAGCAGCACGTAGACGACGCCGACCAGGACGACGATCGTGCGTGAGTGTCGCTCGTGGGCGCCGCGCCACTCGTCGGGGTGCTCGCGGCCGACCCGTGCGAGTGCCGGGTAGACCAGCGCGGTGACGGTGGCCTGGAAGCCGGCGTGCAGCACGGCGGCCAGGGCAAAGGCAGTCAGGGCGGGCTCCACGATCTCACGCTAGCGCCGTCGTACCCCACCAACGGGTGCTAGAGCAAGGAGACTCGGTCGACGAGGAGGGCGTAGCCGACGAACGCGCCGATGTCGAGGAAGGTGTGGGCCACGACGAACGGGGTCACTCGGCCCCAGCGGGTGTAGAGCCAGCCGAAGAGCAGGCCCATCGCGGCGTTGCCGAGGAAGCCGCCGATGCCCTGGTAGAGGTGGTAGCCGCCGCGCAGGAGCGCGCTGATGACGATGCCGGTGCCGCGCCGGACCCCGAGCTGGTCGAGGCGGGTGAGCAGGTAGCCCAGCACGACCACCTCCTCGAGCACGGCGTTCGAGAGCGCCGAGAGCACGAGCATCGGGTAGCGCCACCAGACGTCGGGGAGGTCGGCGGCCACGACGGTCAGGTTGATCCCGAGCTCGCGGGTGACGACGTAGAAGACGACACCGACGCTGCCGACTCCTGCGGCGAGCGCGGCGCCTCGGAGCACGTCGCGGCCCCGGCGGTCGGGGCCGACCATGATCGCGCGCACCTGGTCGCCGGTGCGGTAGAGGAGGTAGATCACCAGCAGCGCCGGCATCACGCGGAAGGACGACGCCAGCAGCTGGTAGGTCAGGTCGAGCCACGGACGGTCGGGGGCCAGGCTGGGGTTGAGGACGGCGGCCTGGTCGTTCAGGTCGCCGGGAGCGGTGAGCGACTCGATCAGGCTGACGACCGAGTAGATCGCCGAACGGCCCAGCGAGACGGCCAGGACGAGCAGCACCTCGAGCAGGAGCAGGGTGCGGGTCAAGGAGACGGGCCGCGGCGTCGGTGCAGTCGCCTCGGTTGAGCCCTGGGTGTCCGACGTCACCGCCTCAGCCTGTCATGTCCACCCTCGTGGGTGGCCTGCTCGCCGAGCAGGGCTGGTCTGCTGGAGGTATGGATCTCGAGATTGCAGGACGCACTGCCCTGATCACCGGAGCGGCCGGAGGCATCGGCCGTCACACCGCCGCCGCGCTGCTCGACGAGGGGGTGACGGTGGTGATGTCCGACCAGTCCGCCGATGACCTCGAGGAGGCCCGTGCGTGGCTGGGTGAGCGCCGCAGCGTGCCGGTGCTCATCGCGCAGGACCTCTCCACCGACGCCGCCGCCGTCGAGCTGGCCGCCAAGGTGGCCGAGCAGGTGGGCGACATCGACATCCTGGTCAACGGTGCCGGCATCACGGGAGCCACCGGCGCGTTCCACGAGATCAGCGACGACGACTGGGTCGAGGCGATCACGACCAACCTGCTCTCCGCCGTCCGCGTGACGCGCGCCCTTCTCCCGGCGCTCCGCCGTGGCGGCTGGGGTCGCATCGTCTACGTGAACTCCGAGGACGCCGTCCAGCCCTACGACGACGAGCTGCCCTACTGCGCGTCCAAGGCCGGGCTGCTCTCGTTCGCCAAGGGCCTCTCGCGCTCGTACGCCGACGAGGGGCTGCTGGTGAACTCGGTCTCGCCGGCGTTCATCAACACCCCGATGACCGACGCGATGATGGAGAAGCGTGCCGACGAGAAGGGCACCGACATGGACGGCGCCATCGACTCCTTCCTCGACGAGGAGCGCCCCTACATGGAGCTCGGCCGTCGCGGCCTCCCCGAGGAGGTGGCGTCGGTGATCGCCTTCCTGTGCTCCGAGCGGGCCAGCTTTGTCAACGGCTCCAACTACCGCGTCGACTCGGGGTCGGTCGCGACCCTCTGACCTCAGGAGTCGGCGGCGCGGAGCTTGTCGAGCAGCGGACCCGCGGCCTCGGCCAGGAACTGATCCTGGAACGCGTCACCGACCTGCACCACCGCGACGTCGGTGAACCCCGCGTCCTTGAAGGCCATCACCTTCTCGACGATGGCGTCGAGGTCGGGTCCGCACGGGATGTTGGCGGCAACGTCGTCGGGGGTGACGAACTGCGTCGCGCCGGCGAAGCCGGCGGGCGTCGGGAGGTCGGCGTTGACGGACCAGCCGCCGGCGAACCACCGGAACTGCTCGTGGGCGACGGCGGTCGCACGCTCGACGTCCGGAGCCCAGCAGATGGGGATCTGGCCGATGGCACGGGCGCCGTTCGCGCCGATCTTGGTGGCTCCGTCGACGTCGTTCCATGCCGTGACCAGCGAGTGGTCCGGCTCGACGGCGACCAGGTGGTCGGCAATCGGGGCGAAGCGCTCGACCGAGCGGGCGCCCGAGACGGCGACGGCGAGGTCGACGCCGTCATCCGGGACGTCCCAGACGCGAGCCGAGTCGACCTGGAAGTGCTCGCCCCGGAAGTCGGTGAGCTCGCCGGTGTGAAGTCGACGGATGATCTCGATCGCCTCGACCAGCATCGTCTGGCGCGTGGCGACCGTCGGCCAGCCGGCCCCGACGACGTGCTCGTTGAGGTTCTCCCCCGAGCCGAGCCCGAGGGTGAAGCGTCCTTCGGCCAGCAGCTGGAGGGTCGCGGCCTTCTGGGCGACCACGGCTGGGTGGTAGCGCATGGTCGGGCAGGTCACGTAGGTCATCAGCTCGACCCGCGAGGTGGCCTGGGCCACGGCGCCCAGGAGGGTCCAGGCGTACGGCGCGTGGCCCTGCTCGGTGAGCCACGGCGAGTAGTGGTCGCTGCTCACCTCGAAGTCGAAGCCCAGCTCCTCGGCCCGCTGCGCGTAGGAGACCAGCTCGCGCGGTCCGCTCTGCTCGGTCATCAACGTGTACCCGAATCGCGTCATGCTCCTGATCCTGCGCTCGCTGCAGGATCGGCTACCTCACCCACAGGGACGGTGACGAGCGCCAAGGCCCGTAACTACCGTCGAGCTCATGCCGAAGAACGAGGAACCGGGCCCCAGCGTCAAGGACGACGAGCTGTACGAGAAGCTCCGCGACGAGGGCAACAGCAAGGAGAAGTCGGCGCGGATCGCCAATGCCGCCGCCCGCGACGGTCGCTCCGAGGTCGGGGAGCGCGGCGGCTCCTCGCCGTCCTACGAGGACTGGACGGTCGACGACCTCCGCTCGCGCGCCGCGGAGCTGGAGATCGAGGGCCGCTCCGACATGCGCAAGGACGAGCTGATCGAGGCGTTGCGTGAGCACTGAGTCGAGCAGGACGACACGGCACCCGTTCGAGTTCGCGCCGGCCTACCGCCTGGCCGGGCTGCCCTTCGGGATCACCCCGCGGACCGCCTGGGTGGAGATCGGGCCCGCGGGACTCGAGGTGCGCTACGGCCTGTGGCGGCTGAGGACCCCGGTGTCCAACATCGAGGACGCGACCCTCACCGGTGACTTCGGCTTCCTCAAGACGGCCGGGCCGCCGCACCTCTCCTTCGCCGATCGCGGCATCAGCTTCACCACCAACGCCCGGTCCGCCTTGTGCGTGCAGTTCCACCAGCCGGTGAAGGGCATCGACCCGACCGGCCGGATCGTCCACCCGGGGGCCACTCTCTCGGTGCGCGACCCTGAGGCGCTGCTGGCCGACATCCGGCGCCTCAACGCCGATCGGTGAGGGCTGGACCAGACACGGGGTAGACGGAGTGAGTAGCGTCCGGGGTATGCACGTACGGGCTGGCGCCGAGGTCGACACGGTGGTCGCCCAGGTCCTGGACGCACTCGTCCGGGTCTCGGGCGCACGCCGTGCGGGCCTTGCCCTGTCCGAAGGCGCTGGGCGTCGGCTCCGCTTCACGAGCAGCGACCGCGACCTCGAGGTCACGCCGGACGGCGAGGTGGGCCTCCGCTGGGACCACATCGACGCCTACGACCACCAGCCCCTGACCAGCGTCGTGCGCACCGGCAAACCGGTGATGGGAGTCCTGGCGCTGATGGCGGCGCAGTACCCCGACTTCGCGGAGTCCCTCCGCGGCGAGGAGATCGTCGCTGTGGCGGCCGTCCCGCTGCGATCTCGCACCGACATCCTCGGCGGGATCGTGCTCCTCTACGACGTCCCGCAGCCGTTCGGTGCCCAGCAGATCGCCCAGCTGGAGTTCACCGCGACCCGCGCGGCCACCGAACTGCGCGAGGCCGGCCGGCCCTTGAGCCCGATGGTGCCGCTCCGGCCCGACGGACCAGGGGGTTCCGACGACTCGGAGGCCGAGAAGCCCGGGGAGCCGGACCACGAGGTGGCCGACCTCGAGATGGACGCGACGCCGGTCGCGGTGGCTCGCGTACGGCGGTTCGCTCGTCAGCAGCTGCAGCAGTGGGGAGTCGAGGAGGACGTCCTCGACGCCGTGGTGCTGTGCGTCTCCGAGCTGGTCACCAACGTGGTGATGCACGCGGGGTCCAAGGCGTGGATCCGTCTGACGCGGGACGACGACCGGGTCGGGGTGACGGTGCGCGACGGCGGCGGACCGGCGCTGTTCGCGGTGTCCTCGAGCAAGAGCGCCGAGGCGCTGCAGGTGCACGGTCGAGGCCTCCAGCTGGTGGAGTCGCTCTCGGACGAGTGGGGCTCGGAGATCGCCCACGGCGGCACCACCGTGTGGTGCGTGTTCTGGCGTGCCGCGGCGACCGCCTGAGCGACTCCTGCTCCGAGGCCCGCTCGTCGCGGCGCCGAAGTGGTCAGCGCTTCTCGGCGGCCTTGATGACGCCGGTGAGCAGGCCCGCGATGGCCTGCTTGAGCACCGGGGCGAGCACCAGGCCGAGACCCGGGAGAGCCGGTGTCGACTGCACGCGGTAGTCGATCCGGCTCCCCCCGGGAGTCGCGGTGATCTCCACGGTGCCGACGTGCTCGCGCACGGGCAGACCGCTGATGAGCTTGTAGGCGAAACGGGTCGGTCGCTCGAAGACCGTCACCTCCTCGACCTGGGTCGGACCGACGACGCCGATGCGACGCCGGGCCCCGACACCGTTGGTGTCGGTGTCGCCCGGCCGCTCGAGGACGCTCGTGCGTAACGGCGTCATGTCCTTGTAGGACGCGTGGTCGGTCAGCGTGTCGAAGACCGCTTCCGGAGTGGCGGTGGAGGTGCGGGTCAGCTCGAAGTCGATCACGTGCGACATCCTGTCCCACGCAGCGACCGACCCGTCTCGCCGGTCAGCTGGTGATCGCTGCGTGCTCCTTGCGGTCCGAGGCGCCGTCGGTCACCTCGATCTTGCGAGGCTTGGCCCGCTCGGCCACCGGTACGACGAGGCGCAGGACGCCGGCGTCGTACGACGCGTCGATCCTCTCGAGGTCGAGGTTGTCACCGAGCACGAGCTGGCGCGTGAAGGTGCCCCGCGTGCGCTCGCTCGCGAGCATCTGCCAGTCGCCGTTGCGGGCGAGGCGCTCGGCCCGAACGGTGAGCACGTTGCGCTCCACGTCGAGATCGATCGTGTCGCGGGCGACGCCGGGCAGGTCGAACTCGATCACGAACTGGTCGCCCTCGCGCCAGGCGTCCATCGGCATCGTGGCCGGACGGCTGGTGGTGCCGAGGAGCTGCTGGGTGAGGCGGTCGAGGTCGCGGAACGGGTCGGTGTTGCGGATCAGCATGATGTCCTCCTGGTCTGATGAGGGGGAGGCTCTCGCCTCCGGTAGCGATAGTGGTGACGTCAAGAAATATATATTCGTGACGTCAGGTTTTTTATAACCGATGCGCTAGCCTGAGGCAAGCATGGATCACGAAAAAACACGAGGAGGTCCCATGCCGCGCCACGGCGAAGCGGTGTACGCCATCTCGGTGGCAGCCGACATGGTGTCGATGCAGGTGCAGAACCTGCGTGTCTACGAGCGCCACGGGCTCGTCACTCCGACGCGCACCTCGGGCGGCACCCGGCTCTACAGCCAGTTCGACCTCGATCAGCTCCATCGCGTGCGCGAGCTCCTGGCCGACGGGTTGAACCTCGCCGGGATCACCCGGGTCGTGGCGCTGGAGGCGGAGGTCGCCCGGCTCAAGCGTCGACTGGCCGACGCGCGCGACGACGCCGCACCCACGCGGCGGTGATGAGGGTCAACCCGACGACCGTGATCGCCAGGTCGATGGGAGCCACGATCGAGCCGTAGTGCGCCGGGTCGTAGTAGCTCACCGGGCTCTCGAAGCGGTAGGACCAGTCGAAGGGGAACAGCAGCAGCGGGCCGTCGTCGTGGTGCACCCCGATGTCGAGCACCGTGTGCACGGCGCACCCGAGCGCAAAGGCTTGGAGCGCTCCACCGAGGCGGGTGTACGCCGTCCGCCGGCGCGCCCAGGTGCCGGCGCCGGCGAGCGCGACGAGCACGAGCGGGGCGTGCAGCAGGTTGTGCGCGACGAGGAAGAGCGGCTCGTTGTAGAAGAGGTCGTCGAAGACCAGCCGGAAGGTCTCGTCGAGCGAGAGGCCGCGGACCGCTGGGTAGAAGATCGCTGCGCCCGCGGTCAGGGCGTAGAGCCCGACGTCGGGTGCGAGGCCGCCGAGCACGAACAGCCGGCGGCGCAGACGGTCGCCGAGGAACGCCGTACCGCGACGGCCGTGGGCGAGCGCGACGTTGATGACGACGTGCGTGGGGGTGATCACGGTGGCGCGGTCGCGCTAGCCGTCCTGCTCGAGGCGACGCTCGTGGAGGCGCTGCTGCGCCTCGGGGAGGTAGGCCAGGCACGGGGCCTGGGCTGCCGGATCGCCGGCGTGCTGCTCGTGGAGGTGGAAGATCCACCGGTCCATCGCCGCGAGGTAGCCGTTGTCGGCGCCGGGGCGGTAGACCGACCACGCGCGTGCGCCCTTGGCGGTCTTGGTCGTGCAGGTGCGGCACGCGATCTTGTAGGCGAAGCCGCCCTCGGCGTCGAGGTCGATCTTGACGAGCCCCAGGTCGCCGGCCTCCTTGGTCGCCTTCCGCTCGCGCGCAGCCTTGCTGGCCACCATGCCTCGTACCCCTCGTCGCTCGCTTGCCCGGTCTGCCGGTCAGCCGACAGCGTACGGCGCCTGGGATGAACGGCCCTGGAAGGCCAGGATCGCAGGGTTGACGACGTTGCCGTCGAGGATCTCGATCGCCCGACGCACGGTCTCGTCGGAGCGCCAGGAGGTCGGGCCCAGTGCCAACAATTACATGGTCGAGGCAGGCTCGATCTGACCAGGGCGTATAACATCAGCATATAGGGCGGCGTGGGCTTGATCTGCGGCACCGACTCACTTTACGAAAGAG
>NZ_JAXMNS010000183.1:0-7235 GCF_034670285.1 Nocardioides sp.
CTGCCGCCACCGCCCGCGCCGTACGGCGTGTTGACGATCAGCTGGATCTCGCCGTCGTGAATGAGCTGGACGGTGGTCTTCTCCCCCGCCGGACCCGGTCCCTCGTAGTGCTTGCGCACCACCGTGGCCGCGACGCCGTTGCGACGCAGCACCTCGGCGGTGCCCTGGGTGGCGAGGATCTCGAAGCCGAGGTCGGCGAGCACCTTGACCGGGAAGATCATCGAGCGCTTGTCGCGGTTGGCCATCGAGACGAAGATCTTGCCGCCGGTCGGCAGCGGACCGAAGGCGGCGGCCTGCGACTTGGAGAAGGCGCGACCGAAGTCGTGGTCGAAGCCCATCACCTCACCGGTCGACTTCATCTCCGGGCCGAGCACGGTGTCGACCTGCGAGCCGTCGGCGGTGCGGAACCGGTTGAAGGGCATCACCGCCTCCTTGACCGCGATCGGCTGGTTGGCCGGCAGCGAGCCACCGTCGCCGGTGGCCGGCAGCAGCCCAGCGGCGCGGACCTCGGCGACCGACTCGCCGAGCATCACCCGAGCCGCGGCCTTCGCCAGCGGGGTGCCGGTCGCCTTGGAGACGAACGGCACCGTGCGCGAGGCACGCGGGTTGGCCTCGAGCACGTAGAGGATGTCGGAGCCGAGCGCGAACTGGATGTTGATGAGACCGCGCACCCCGACACCGCGGGCGATCGCCTCGGTCGCGACGCGGATGCGGCCGATCTCGTGCTCGCCGAGCGTGATCGGGGGCAGCGCGCACGAGGAGTCGCCGGAGTGGATGCCGGCCTCTTCGATGTGCTCCATGACGCCGCCGAGGAAGAGCTCCTCGCCGTCGAAGATCGCATCGACGTCGACCTCGACCGCGTCGTCGACGAAGCGGTCGACGAGCACCGGCGCCTCGCGGCTGATCAGTCCGGCCGCGACGTACTTCTCCAGGTAGGCCTCGAGGGCGTCGTCGCCGTAGACGATCTCCATGCCCCGGCCACCGAGCACGTAGGAGGGACGCACGAGCACCGGGTAGCCGATCTCGCGCACGATCTGCAGCGCCTCGGGATACGACGTCGCGGTGCCGTGCTTGGGTGCCACCAGGCCGGCCTCGGCCAGCACGCGACCGAAGGCGCCACGCTCCTCGGCCAGGTCGATGGCGTCGGGCGACGTGCCGACGATGGTGACGCCGTTGGCCGCGAGGCCCTGGGCGAGGCCAAGCGGCGTCTGCCCGCCCAGCTGGCAGATGACGCCGGCGATCGGGCCGGCCAGCGACTCGGCGTGCACGATCTCCAGGACGTCCTCGAGCGTGAGCGGCTCGAAGTACAGCCGGTCGGAGGTGTCGTAGTCGGTCGAGACCGTCTCGGGGTTGCAGTTGACCATGATCGTGTCGTAGCCGCCGCCCGGCAGGCTCGGGTCGGTGAGCGCCAGCGAGGCGTGCACGCACGAGTAGTCGAACTCGATGCCCTGTCCGATGCGGTTGGGCCCGGAGCCGAGGATGATCACCGCCGGACGCTCGCGCGGGGTCACCTCGCTCTCCTCGTCGTAGGAGCTGTAGTGGTACGGCGTGGCCGCAGCGAACTCGGCCGCGCAGGTGTCGACGGTCTTGTAGACCGGGCGGATGCCGAGGGCGTGGCGCACCCCGCGCACGACGTCGGCCGACATCCCGCGGATCTTGCCGATCTGGGCGTCGGAGAAGCCGTGCCGCTTGGCGCGACGCAGCAGGTGCGGGGTGAGCTCGGGGGCCGCGGTCACCTCGGTGGCGATCTCATTGATCAGCACCAGCTGGTCGACGAACCAGGGGTCGATCTTGGTGGACTCGAAGATCTCCTCGGCGGTGGCGCCGGCACGCAGCGCGTCCATCACCTTGCGCAGGCGACCGTCGTGCGGGACGGCGATCTCAGCGAGGAGGGCGTCCTTGTCGAGGTCGACCCACTCCTGGTGCCAGTCGAAGACGGCGTCCTTGCTCTCCAGGCTGCGCAGCGCCTTCTGGAGTGCCTCGGTGAAGTTGCGGCCGATCGCCATCGCCTCACCGACCGACTTCATGTGCGTCGTCAGCGTCGGGTCGGCGGCCGGGAACTTCTCGAAGGCGAACCGCGGGATCTTCACGACCACGTAGTCGAGGCTCGGCTCGAAGCTGGCCGGGGTCTCGCGGGTGATGTCGTTGCGGATCTCGTCGAGGGTGTAGCCGATCGCGACCTTGGCGGCGATCTTGGCGATCGGGAAGCCCGTCGCCTTGCTGGCCAGCGCGCTCGAGCGCGAGACGCGGGGGTTCATCTCGATGACGATGAGGCGCCCGTCGGCCGGGTTGACGGCGTACTGGATGTTGCAGCCGCCGGTGTCGACGCCGACCGAGCGGATGATGCCGATCGCGAGGTCGCGCATCGCCTGGTACTCACGGTCGGTGAGGGTCATCGCGGGCGCCACGGTGATCGAGTCACCGGTGTGGACGCCCATCGGGTCGACGTTCTCGATCGAGCAGATGATCACCACGTTGTCGGCGGTGTCACGCATGACCTCGAGCTCGTACTCCTTCCACCCGATGATCGACTCTTCCAGGAGGACCTCGGTGGTCGGGCTCGCGGCGAGGCCGGCGCCGGCGATGCGGCGCAGGTCGTTCTCGTCGTAGGCCATGCCGGAGCCGGTGCCGCCCATGGTGAACGACGGGCGCACCACCATCGGGTAGCCGAGCTCGTCGGCCGCGCCCAGGCAGTCGTCCATGGTGTGGCAGATGACCGACTTGGAGCACTCGCCGCCGAGCTCCTCGACGATCTTCTTGAAGACCTGGCGGTTCTCGCCGCGGTCGATCGCCTCGATGGAGGCGCCGATCAGCTCGACGTCGTACTTCTCCAGGATCCCGGCCTTGTCGAGCGCCATCGCGGCGTTGAGGGCGGTCTGGCCGCCGAGGGTCGCCAGCAGCGCGTCGGGGCGCTCCTTGGCGATGATCATCTCGACGTACTCCGGCAGGATCGGCTCGACGTAGGTGGCGTCGGCGAACTCCGGGTCGGTCATGATCGTGGCTGGGTTGGAGTTGACCAGGATGACCCGCAGCCCCTCCTCCTTGAGCACCCGGCACGCCTGGGTTCCGGAGTAGTCGAACTCGCAGGCCTGGCCGATGACGATCGGGCCGGACCCGATCACCATGACCGACTTGATGTCCTCGCGCTTGGGCATGTCAGTTTCCTCCGGTGGTCGAGGTGCGAGCTGAGCGAGGCTCGGAACCCCGTGCGGACATCAGGTCGACAAAGCGGTCGAAGAGGTACGCCGCGTCGTGGGGGCCGGCGGCTGCCTCCGGGTGGTACTGCACCGAGAAGCTGAGCAGGGCCTCGCTCTCGGCGTCGCGCAGCTCAAGGCCCTCCACGACGTCGTCGTTGAGGCACACGTGGCTCACCGTCGCCACGCCGTACGGCGTCGTGGTCGAGCCCTCGAGGGGGGCGTCGACGGCGAAGCCGTGGTTGTGGGCGGTGACCTCGACCTTGCCGGTCGTGCGGTCCATCACCGGCTGGTTGATGCCGCGGTGGCCGTACTTCAGCTTGTAGGTGCCGAAGCCGAGCGCACGCCCGAACAGCTGGTTGCCGAAGCAGATGCCGAAGTAAGGCAGCCGGCGCTCGAGCGCGCCCTGGAGCACCTCGACCTGCTGGGTCGTCGCGGCCGGGTCACCGGGGCCGTTGGAGTAGAACAGTCCGTCCGGCCCTCCAGACCCCGGCTCGCCGACGGCGAGGATGTCGTCGAGCGTGGACGTCGCGGGCAGCACGTGCACCTCGATGCCGCGCTCGGCCATCCGGTAGGGGGTCATCGTCTTGATGCCGAGGTCGAGGGCGGCGACGGTGAAGCGCTTGGTGCCGACGGCGGGCACGACGTAGGTCTCGTCGGTGGAGACCTCGCTGCTGAGCTCGGCGCCGCTCATCTCGCCCGAGGCGCGCACGCGCGCCAGCAGGGCCGACGGGTCGGTCTCGGTCGTGGAAATGCCCACGCGCATCGCGCCGCGCTCGCGCAGGTGGCGGGTGAGGGCGCGGGTGTCGACGCCGGAGATGCCGACGATGCCTTGGGAGACCAGCTCGTCGTCGAGGGACCGCTGCGAGCGGTGGTTGCTCGGCACCCGGGCGGGGTCGCGGACGACGTACCCGGCGACCCAGATGCGCGAGGACTCCGGGTCCTCGTCGTTCACGCCGGTGTTGCCGATGTGCGGCGCGGTCATCACGACCACCTGGCGGTGGTAGGAGGGGTCGGTGAGCGTCTCCTGGTAGCCGGTCATGCCGGTGTTGAAGACGGCCTCGCCGAAGGTCTCCCCCGTGGCGCCGTAGGCGTCGCCGGTGAAGGTGCGGCCGTCCTCGAGCACGAGCAGGGCCGGGGCGGACGGGCGGGTGGGGCGGGTGGTCGCGGGCATCAGACCAGCTTCCCTTCCAGGACGGTGGGGACGCCGCGCAGCAGCGTCGAGTGAACGGCGGCACCGAGGGTGCGCCCGTGCCAGGGGTTGTTGCGGGAGAGCGACACCGAGGCGTCGCGGTCGACGGTGAGCGTGGCCGAGGGGTCGACCAGCGTGAGGTGGGCGGGCTGACCCACGGCGAGGTCGCGGCCGTGGTCGGTGAGAGAGGCGATCCGTGCCGGGTTGGTCGACATCACGCGGGCGACGCCGGCCCAGTCGAGCAGGCCCGAGTCGACCATCACCTGGGCGACGACGGGCAGCGCGGTCTCGAGGCCGAGCATCCCGAAGGCCGCGTCGACGAACGCGTGCTCCTTGTCGTGGCGCGCGTGCGGGGCGTGGTCGGTGGCGACGGCGTCGATCGTGCCGTCGGCCAGCGCGGAGCGCAGCGCCTCGACGTCCTCCTGCGGACGCAGCGGCGGGTTGACCTTGTAGGTCGGGTCGTAGCCGCCGTTCTCGGTGGCGAGCAGGTCGGTGGTGAGGAGCAGGTGGTGCGGGGTCACCTCGGCGGTGACGTCGATGCCCAACGACTTGGCCCAGCGCAGCACCTCGACGGTGCCGGCGGTGGAGGCGTGCGCCACGTGCACCCGGCTGCCGGTGTGACGAGCCAGCATCACGTCGCGGGCGACGATGACCTCCTCGGCGACCCCGGGCCAGCCCGGGAGTCCGAGGCGACCGGACAGCTCGCCCTCGTGGCAGCACGAGGTCGGCCCGGCCAGGTCGGGGTCCTGCGCGTGCTGGCTGACCACGCCGCCGAACGCCTTGACGTACTCCAGCGCGCGCCGCATGACGCGCGGGTTGGCCACGCAGCGGCCGTCGTCGGAGAAGACGGTGACGCGGGCGCGCGAGCGGTGCATCAGCCCCAGCTCGGCGAGCTCCTCGCCGCCCAGTCCACGGGTGACCGCCCCGACCGGGTGGACGTCGACGATGCCGGCGTTGCGTCCGAGGTCGAGCACGCGCTCGGCGGCCTCGGCGGTGTCGGTGACGGGGCTGGTGTTGGCCATGGCCAGGACGGCGGTGAACCCACCGACCGCTGCGGCCTGGGAGCCGGTGCGGATCGTCTCGGCGTCCTCGCGGCCCGGCTCGCGCAGGTGCGTGTGAAGGTCGACGAGTCCCGGGAGCGCGACGAGTCCGTCGGCGTCGATGACGCGTGCACCGGCCGCCGAGACCGTGCCGATCTCGGTGATGACGCCGTCCTCGACGAGGAGGTCGGCGGTGGTGGCCCCCAGCAGGGAGGCCCCCTTGACGATGAGCTTGTCAGTCATTGTTCGACCCCTCTCCGGCCAGCAGGTGGTTCAGGATCGACATCCGCACCGCGAGCCCGGCCGAGACCTGGTCGAGCACCAGCGACTGCGCAGCGTCGGCGGCGTCGGCGGCGATCTCGAGGCCGCGGTTCATCGGCCCGGGGTGACAGATCGGGACCTCGCCGCCGAGGGTGGCGAGACGGTCGCGGGTCAGGCCGTAGCCGACGGTGTATTCACGGGCGCTGGGGAAGTAGCCGCCGCTCATCCGCTCGCGCTGCACGCGCAGCATCATCACGGCGTCCGCGCTGAGCAGCACCGCGTCGAGGTCGTACGACGTCGCGAAGCCGACCTGCTTGGACCAGGCGTCGACACCGCTGGGCATCAGCGTCGGCGGGGCGACGACCGTGACCTGTGCGCCGAGCTTGGTGAGGCAGAGCACGTTGCTCCGGAAGACCCGGCTGTGGGTGAGGTCGCCGACCAGGACGACGTGGCGTCCCTCGAGGCTGCCGAGGCTGCGCTGGAGCGTGTAGGCGTCGAGCAGCGCCTGCGAGGGGTGCTCGTGGGTGCCGTCGCCGGCGTTGATCACGGCGGCGTCGATCCACTGGCTCACCTGGAGCGCCGAGCCGCTGGCGGCGTGGCGCATCACCACGGCGTCCACCCCCATCGCGGCGATGGTGCGCACGGTGTCGCGCAGGCTCTCGCCCTTGGACGCCGAGCTGCCCTTGCCGGTGATGTTGATCGTGTCGGCCGAGAGCCACTTGCCGGCGATCTCGAAGGACGACCGGGTGCGGGTGGAGTCCTCGAAGAACAGGTTGATGATCGTGCGGCCGCGCAGGGCGGGCAGCTTCTTGACCTGCCGACGCTGGACGTCGTGCATCTCGGCGGCGGTCTCGAAGAGGGTCGCGATGTCGTCGGTGGTGACGTCGTCGATGGAGAGGAGGTGCTTCTTCATGCCTGCTCCCCCGCTCCGGAGGCGATCCACACACCCTCGACGTCGTCGACGTCGAGCAGGCGCACCAGCACGCGCTCGGCGCGAGCGCTGGGGAGGTTCTTGCCGACGTGGTCGGCGCGGATCGGCAGCTCGCGGTGGCCGCGGTCGACGAGGACGGCGAGGCGCACCACTGCGGGGCGGCCGATGTCGTTCATCGCGTCCAGGGCTGCGCGGACCGTTCGCCCGGAGTAGAGGACGTCGTCGACGAGCACCACCGTCTTGTCGTCGATGCCGCCGGGCGGCATCGCGGTGTGCTGCGGAGCCCGCGCGGGGTGCTTGCGCAGGTCGTCGCGGTACATCGTGATGTCGAGCGCGCCGGTCGGGACGTCGACGCCCTCGACCTCCTTGATGCGCGCGGCGATCCGGCGAGCGAGCGGGACCCCGCGACTCGGGATGCCGAGGAGCACCAGGTCACCGGCGCCCTTGTTGCGCTCGAGGATCTCGTGGGAGATGCGGGTCAGGGCCCGGGTGATGTCACGGGCGTCCAGGACCACACGGCTCTGGTCGGGACTCTGGTCGGGCTGGACGAGGGTTGCGGCCTCGTCGGGGGCAGGCTGGGCACACACGAGTGCTGCCGGACCTCCTTCTCCGCCTCA
>NZ_JAXMNS010000184.1:0-7194 GCF_034670285.1 Nocardioides sp.
TCGGCGACCTCGCCTCGATCCAGACGTACGTCGACCGCGTGCTCGCGCTACGCAGCGTCGCGGGCCTCGAGCGGGCCTCGATCCCGCTGACCGTCCGTGAGCGGCGCGGCCACACCAAGGCCCACTACGAGCGCGGCACGGCCACCATCGCGATCCCCGGGCACCGTCATACCGGGTGGGCCATGCGGGAGACCATCGTGCTGCACGAGCTCGCGCACCACCTCGACCCCCAGTTCGTCCCGGCGCACGGTCCGTCCTACACGGCGACCCTCGTCTACCTCTACGAGAAGGTGATGTCGCCGGAGGCCGCCCACCTGCTGCGCGTGCAGATGTGGGACACCGGCGTCCTGATCGCCGGCGGGTCCGGCGCCGCGGCCGGCACTCCAGGGGCGCCGGCGTCGTCGACCCTCGACAAGATCTCGAAGGTGCTGGCCCAGGCCGAGCGGGCCTCGACGACCGAAGAGGCAGCGACCTTCTTCGACAAGGCCCAGTCGCTCGCGACGCGCTACTCGATCGACCTGGCCGTTGCCCGCCAGCACGTGGCGCGCACCCAACGCCGGGAGTCGCCGATCCACCGCAGCATCGCGATCGGTCAGCACCGTCAGGCGGGCAACAAGCACTTCGTGCGGTTGTTCCTCGTGATCGCCCGTGTCAACGACGTCAAGGCCAACATCGCCACCAACTCGACGACCGTCTACCCCTACGGCTTCCCCACCGACATCGACGTCGTCGAGGCGATGTACTCCCACCTCGCGACCCACATGGCCGAGTCGGCGTCGCTCTACCTGACGACCGGGAGCTACCGGGAGACGATGGTGTGGTCGCCGACGCGCAAGACCCACGTGCCGGCCACGGCCCGCGAGGCACGGCTGGCTTTCTACGACTCCTACATCACCACGATCAACAAGCGGCTGGTCGCCGCCCAGTCCGCCGCCGAGCGCGACGCCATCCGCGACATCGAGGCGGACGACGACTCCTCGACGAGCACCGCCCTGGTCCTGGCCGACAAGCGTGCCGAGGTCGGCGACTACTACTCCCGCAACTCCGACGCCAAGGGCTCCTGGTCCGGCTGGAAGGGCCGCATCCACGAGGTGCCGTCAGCGGCATCCGCCGGTCGGACGGCGGGCCAGCGGGCTCAGCTGAGCAGCGGACGCGCGTTGCCGCACGGCCGACAGGCGCTCGACCGCTGAGCGTCGGCGTCCCCAGGATCGGGTACGCGAGGCCTCGTACGGGTCATTCGTCTCCTGAATTCGCCCCCCGCCGGGGCTCCCGGAGTCTAGGGTCGCTAGGAGCGCATCAGTCAGGGGGCACGATGGCGCCAGCTGCACACCCGTCGAACGGAGACTCCACCCGGGGTCTGGACACCGCTGAGTCGCGCACGTGGCAGGACCCTCGCGTTGCTGCGGTGCTCGAGGTGCTCGGCGGGGCTGCGAGCGATGAGGTCGCGGCCAGGTGGGCTGTCGACCAAGCGGTGCTCGACCGCTGGGTAGCAGTGTTCGTCGAGGCCGGAACGGCGCAGGTGCTCAACCGGCCGGACGCGCAGGCGCTCGCCCACCGCGAGCGCTTCCTGGCCGCCTTCACCATGGAGATGCGCACCCCGCTCGCCGTGGCGATGGGATGGTCGGACCTCCTCGCCGCGGGCGACCTGGCCCCCAGGTCGTTCCTGCGCACCGCCGAACGACTCCAGGAGTCGCTGACGACCCTCGGCGACCGGTTGATCGACGTCGAGCTGCTGGTGGCCGCGGCCATGGGCGGTCTGCGGATCGAGCGGCGCGACGTGTGCGCCCGCGACGTGCTGGCCCTGCCGGGCATGGAGGTCATCGGCGGCTCCGGCCCCGACACCCGGCTGCACGTCGACCCCGAGCTCTTCACCCGGGTGGTCGCCGACCTGTGGGAGGCCTCCGCGCTGGAGCCGGCTCCGCGCGCCCGCCGGGTCGAGGTCCAGGTGATCGAGCCCTGGGTCGAGGTCCGGGTGGTGCGCGAGGCGGAGCCCATCGACCCCGACGTCCTGAAGGCGATCTTCGAGCCTTTCGCCTCCGACAACCTGCACTCCGGCGTCGCGATCGGCCTCTACCTCGCCCGCGCCCTGACCGTGGCCCACGGCGGCACCATCGGTCTCGACCAGGACGACCGCCAGGCGGTCATCTGGGTGCGCGTGCCACGCAGACCCCCACCCCCCGCCCAGGTCCGACCAATCGAGCCGGTTGCGGCTCACGACAACGGAGGTGCTCGATGATGTTCAGGCTCGCATGTGGAGACGTGATGCCTGGCTGCGCCGCGCGATTCGAGGACGAGACGCAGCAGGGACTGCTCGGCCAGGTGGTCGAGCACGCCGGTGCAGAGCACCAGATCACCGAGATCACGCCCGAGATCCAGGCTGCGGTCGAGTCCCGGATCGTCCGCACCTGACGCGCGCCCGACCCGCCACCCGACACCCCGAGCTCGTGCGAGCACGAGACGGCGTCGTGGGTGGCGCGAGTCACACCGTCGAGGGGTGACGGTCCCAGCCCTTGTTGACGTACGTTCAACAAGTGCCCTTCACCCCCGCCGCCGTCCTCGGGCGCCGTTCCAGCGCCTTCCTCGCCCTGAGCCTGCTCGCGACCCTGCTCGTCGGGGGTCCGGGGTCCGCCCCCGCGGCAGCCGAGGTGAGCAGCTCCACCACGCAGGGCGTGACGTCCTCGGACCGCTCCCCGAGCGCGAGCCCTCGCGCCAGGTTCCGCAAGGTCTCCTCGGCCCGGGTGCGGTTCGACCTGGTCAACACCAACGACTCGTCGGTCATCTGCATGCCCGGCCCTGACGGCGAGGAGTACCGCGTCCGCGGCACCCTGGTCGCGCCGCGTGCGGTCCTGCGGCGACGCCAGGTGCTGAACACCGTCAACGTGCTCGTGCACGACGCCGGCACCGGCGGCTGGTCCTTCAACCTCAAGGGCAACCCGACCTACGACTACGCGAGCAACCTGGCCGCGAAGGGCCACACCTCCCTGGTGCTCGACCGGCTCGGCTACGACCGCAGCCCGCTCGCCGACGGCACCGACACCTGCCTGGGCGCGCAGGTGCACCTCCTCCACCAGGTCGTGCAGCACCTGCGCGCCGGCAAGTACGACTTCCTCGGGTCGCGCTCGGGCGCGTCGTCCCCGCACGCCTTCCACGTCGTCCTCCAGGGTCACGGCACCGGAGCCACGATCGCGCAGCTCGAGGCCGCACACTTCGACGACGTGGCCGGCCTGGTGCTCCTCGCCCCCGCGACCACCAACCCTTCCCAGCTCGCGCTGGAGACCGTGCGCGCCCAGGGCGAGACCTGCCTGAACGCCGGCTTCGCAGCCTACGGCGCCAACGCGGCCGCCTACCGCAAGCTGCTCTTCCGCACTGCGCCGAGCGCCGTGCAGAAGAAGGCCGTGCAGCTGCGCAACCCCACACCGTGCGGCGATGTCTCGAGCCTGCCGAGCGCACTGGCGGCGACCACCCTGGGTGGAGGCCTCGGTGACATGAATGTCGAGGTGCCCGTGCTCCAGCTCCTGGCCGGCGCCGACGCGCGGACCAACGGTGGCGGGGCCAGCATCACCTCGACCGAGAAGATCGTCCGGCGCACGATCAAGGGCGCCGGCAGCACGCTGATGCTGGAGAAGTCTGCACCGAAGTCCCAGCGGATCGTGACGCGCTGGCTCGACCGGCTCTGATCACCGCCCGACCTCAGTCGGTGATCTGGACGCCCTTCCAGAAGGCCACGTGGTCGGCGATCTGGGCGGCCGCGTCCTTGGGCGAGGGGTAGCTCCACGCTGCGTCCGCGTTGGTCTGGCCGTCGACCTCGATGGAGTAGTAGGACGCGGTGCCCTTCCACGGGCACACGCTCGTCTTCGTCGAGGGACGAAGCACGCCCTGGTCGACCGACGACGCCGGGAAGTAGTGGTTGCCCTCCACGACGACCGTGGCGTCGGAGGTGGCGATGACCTTGTCGTTCCAGATTGCGCGCATGCTGGCACGCTAGGGCCATGACGCAAGCACATGAGGGTGAGCAGAGCGGGCCTCCGGCCACCGAGGCGGCCGAGACGGTCGCTGTCGTCGACGTGCCCGAGCGCTCCCGTTTCGAGATCTCGGTCAACGGCGCCCCGGCCGGCTTCGCCGACTACTCGGACTCCGAGGGCGGCGCCGGGGCGCAGGCGGGCGTGCGCGCCTTCCCGCACACCGTCGTGCACCCCGAGTTCGGCGGGCGAGGGATGTCGAAGATCCTCATCCGTGCTGCCCTCGACGCCGCCCGGGTCGCCGACCTCGAGGTGCTCCCGCTGTGCTCGGCCGTGCAGCACTTCATCGCCTCGAACGCCGAGTACGTCGACCTCGTCCCCGAGGCACGCCGCGCCGAGTTCGACCTCTGAACGTCCGCACGAGCCAGGTCGGTGCGAGGAGTGCACCGGCGGCTCGCCTCGGTGGCCTGGCCCTGCTGAGCCAGCCTCTGGTGATCGTCGTCCAGCTGGTCGTCGCGACGCGCTGGGCCACCGACTTCAGCCTGACGCGCAACACGATCAGCGACCTCGGCGCCGTGCAGTGCGACACAATCTGCTCGCCCTGGCACGCGCTGATGAACGGCACCTTCATGGTGATCGGAGCGCTGCTGAGCCTGGGGGCCCTGCTCGTCGCCTCCACCGTGGTCGCCGGAGCACGTGCGCGGATGGCGGCCTGGGCCCTCGGGCTGCTGGTGGTCGCTGGGATCAGCTCGTCCGCGGTCGGGTTCGTGCCCCTGGACGTCGACTCCGGGCTGCACGCCCTGGTGGCGACCCCGGTCTTCGTGACCCAGCCGGTCGCCCTGGTGCTGCTCGGCGCCGTCGCCCTGCGACGTCGCGGTAGCCAGGGCCGCTCGACAGGCGCATTCCTGCTCGGCTGCGGGGTGGTGGGCGTGCTCGGCGCCGTCGCCTTCGCGGTCACGCTGGCCACCGGTGACGACGGCGCTCTCTACGAACGCATCGCCCTGTGGACCTGCAACGTCGCCGTCGGCGCGCTCGGATGGACGGTCCTGCGCAACGGTCGGCACGGCGTTTGGGACACTGAGGCGTGACCATCGTGATGGGCGTGGAGTCCTCGTGCGACGAGACCGGCATCGGCTTCGTCCGAGACGGCGTGCTGCTGGGCGACTCGCTGGCCTCCAGCATCGAGGAGCACGTGCGTTTCGGCGGCGTCGTCCCCGAGATCGCGGCGCGCGCCCACGTGCAGGCGATGGTGCCGACCATGCGCGCTGCGCTCGATGATGCCAGCCTGGCCTGGCACGAGGTCGGCGCGGTCGCCGTGACCGCCGGGCCCGGCCTGGCGACGGCGCTCCACGTGGGCGTCGCAGCGGCGAAGGCGGCGGCTCTCGCGCTCGGCGTCCCGCTGTACGGCGTCCACCACCTCGCGGGGCACGCCGCAGCCGACACCCTCGTGCACGGACCGCTGCCGGACCGCAGCATCGTGCTGATCGTCAGCGGCGGCCACACCAGCCTGCTCGCGGTCGACGACCTCGTGCGAACCCCGATCCGCCACCTCAGCGACACCCTGGACGACGCCGCCGGCGAGGCCTTCGACAAGGTCGCGCGGCTCCTCGGGCTGCCCTACCCAGGTGGACCCTCGGTCGACCTGGCCGCCCGCAACGGTGACCCGAACGCCGTCCGCTTCACCAGGCCGCTCAGCGGATCCCGGGATCCTGCCCTGGGCTTCTCCTTCTCCGGGCTCAAGTCGGCGGTCGCACGCTACGTCGCGGCGCCTCGTGACCCGGGCATCACCGTCGACGACATCGCGGCGTCGTTCCAGGAGGCCGTCGCCGACACCGTGACCCGCAAGGCGGTGCTGGCCTGCCAGATGGAGAACGTCGACACGCTCGTGATCGTCGGCGGGGTGGCGGCCAACAGCCGGATCCGCGCGCTGGCGGAGGAGCGCTGCGCTGCCGCAGGCATCGAGCTGCGCGTGCCGCCCCCGAGGCTGTGCACCGACAACGGCGCGATGATCGCGGCGATCGGCGACCTCCTGGTGCGCGAGGGCGCCAAGCCTTCGCCGTCCTCGCTCGGAGCAAGATCGTCGGTGCCGCTCGAGCTCGCCCGCCTCGACGACTGAGCCCGACCAGCCCCCACCGACGCCGAGTCGGCGCGTAGTCGCGCCGACTCAGCGACTCACCGCGCGCGGGGGAGGACCCGGATGGGTGAGGAGGGGCGAGGGATCTGATCCAATAGCGCCATGCGGATGCTCGAGGGACTCAAGCAGCGCGCGGGGAAGTATCTTCTCGAGCGCACCATGCGAGGTGGCCTCGACCTCCGCAAGCTGCGCTTCCTCCCGGAGTCGGTGACCCTGCCCTTCAAGCGCGACGGCCTGGACCCGGTCGCCGAGCTCGGCGCGCTGCGTGACACCGAGCCGGTCGCCGAGCTGGCGACGCTCTTCGGCCGCAAGGTCTGGCTTGTCAGCGGCTACGACGAGGCCCGCGAGGCGTTGGCCGACGGAGCGTCGTACTCCAACGACCTCGGGCAGTTCGTCTCGCAGGAGGGCCGCGACGACTCCGAGCAGATCGGCGGCCTCGGCATGGTCGACCCGCCGCTGCACACCGCCCTGCGCCGCTACCTGACTCCCGAGTTCACGATGCGCCGCCTGGCCCGGCTCGAGCCGGAGATCGAGCGGGTCGTCAACGAACGGCTCGACGCGATGGCCTCGGCCGGACCCGAGGTCGACCTCGTGAGCGAGTTCGCCTTCCCGGTGCCGTTCCAGGTGATCTGCGAGCTGCTCGGCCTGCCGGTCGAGGACCGTGAGCGCTTCTTCGAGCTCGGGGTCGCCCGCTTCGACCTCAGCGCAGGCGGTGCCGGCGCGTTCGGCGCGGCCGCCCACACCCGGGACTTCCTGATCAAGGCCGTGGCCGCCCAGCGCGCCGAGCCCGGCGACGGTCTCATCGGTGGACTCATCAAGGCGCACGGCGACGCTCTCGACGACCTCACCCTCGGCGGCATCGCCGACGGAGTGTTCCTCGGCGGCTACGAGACGTCGGCCTCGATGCTCGCGCTCGGCTCCTACCTGCTCGCCGAGAGCCCGGACGCCGTCGCGCTGCTGCGCGAGGACCCCGCCTCGGTCGACCGCGTGGTCGAGGAGCTGCTGCGTCACCTCACCGTCGTCCAGCTGGCGTTCCTGCGCTTCGCCAAGCGCGACCTCGTGCTCGGCGGCAAGCAGATCAGCGAAGGGGACGCCGTCGGC
>NZ_JAXMNS010000185.1:0-7067 GCF_034670285.1 Nocardioides sp.
TTGCTGACATGGTCCCGCCGTCGGCGACGTCCTTCACCTCCCCGCGACCGGTCACCGTGCGGCCGTCGACTGCCCTCGCCCGCACCTCCGGAGCGCTGCGACCGACGGGAGCCGACGAGCCCCACGACGACTCGGTGGCCGGGGTGGCGGCCGCGGTCATCGCCTCGATGCGAGCGGTCGGCGAGGCCCACGAGCGCCACCTCGAGTCGATCGAGCTCGAGTCCGGCCGCCGCAGCGAGCTGCTGACGGCTCAGGCCGAGCTCGATGCCGAGCTGATCCGCCTGCACGCGCGACGCGAGGCACACGCGATCATCGCCGCGGCTCGCATGCGCACCGGCGAGCAGCGTTCGCCGGTCGAGGCCGACCAGCTGCGCGAGATCGGAGAGACGTTCTCCCGTTTCGCCGAGACGATCGAGTCCAACATCATCTCCGGGCCCGCTTCCACCCGCGGTCCACGGGACCTGTGAGCGGCACGGTCCGCGCGCGCGTCCTGCTGGCGGCCGCCGTCGGGTCGCTGGCGCTCGGCTGCACGTCCACCGACTCCGCGTCGACGGGCGCGACCCCGGCCGCGGACGAGAACGGCGCCGGCCTGAGCACGCGGGTCGGCTCCGAGCCGGCGCCGCTGCCCGACACGGTCTTCAGCGTCCTCGGTCCGTGGAACACCTTCGCCGACGACCGTGGCGTGCACCCCCGCTCGACCGGACTGTTGCGCGAGGTCGCACTCGGCCTGCGCCCCGGCGAGGACGCGCTCCTCATCCAGACCTGGGGGCGCAGCGTGCCGGTCGTCACCGACGGCGAACCCACGGTCGTCAGGTGCCGTCAGGCGCGGTGCGGCGACGGCGCCGGCGAGCTGCTCCTCGACCTCCCCACCGACGTCGACCCCGATCCGCGCTACGACGGTTGGTACACCGTGGTCGACGTCGCCGAGCGCACCGTGCGCGACCTGCGCCGCGCGCGGCGTGAGGACGACGGCTCGATCTCCTACGAGCTGATGCGCGAGTGGGACCTCGACGGTCCCGGCTTCCAGCAGCCGTACGGCGTGGGCGCGCGGGGCTCCGGCCTGCCCCTGCTCGGTGGACTGATCCGCCGCGACGAGCTGGACCGCGGGGCCGTCGAGCACGCGCTCGCGATCAGCCTGCCCGGCACCGCCTCGGGCTCGTTCCTCCAGCCTGCCTCGTCGACCGACGGCACCGGCGCTGCCAGCTCGCTGCCCCAGGGCGCACGCATCTACCTGCGTCCGGCGTTCCGCCTCACCCGGCCCGTCGACCCGGCCACCGGGCGACCGCAGGAGTGGACCCCCGAGGTGCAGCTGCGCGCCATGCTCCTCGTCCGTGCCCTCAAGACCTACGGCGCCGTCGTCGTCGACGAGGCACCCGTGCCGACGCTGTACGCCGAACGCACGGAGGCCGGGCAGGCCCCCCTGCTCGGGGGCGACGAGCTCTCCGGCATCGGCCTCGACGACTTCCTCGTCGTCGACTTCGATCCCGAGGACCGCCTCGCCTACCCCGCTGACGACCTCACTGACGAGCCCACTGACGGGCCCACCGACGGGCCCACCGACGACGGGGACACCCGGTGAGCCGCACCCGCACCGGCAGCCTCGCGCTCGCCGCCGTCCTCACGCTGAGCGGGTGCACCGGAGGGGACCCCACCCCCGGTGGCCCCTCCGAGATCCCCTCGCTCGACCGCACCGGCCGCGACCCGGTCATCCCCAGCACGTCGCCGGCTCCAGCCGCCGCCGACACGATCCTCGTCGGCACGTTGCCCGACCCGGTGCCCGGACGCATCGAGGTCGCCGGCGCGCCCAGCGTCGTGTCAGCTGGGGTCCTGCCGGCCTTCTCCGAGGCCAGCGAGACACAGGTGGTGCAGGCGCCCGCCGACGAGTCCCGCGCCTTCCAGCGCCTCTGCGTCGGGGAGGTCGACCTCGTCGACTCCGCTCGTCCGATCTCGGCCGAGGAGTGGGAGAGCTGCCGTGCGCAGGGACTCGACGTCGTCCAGCTGCGCGTGGCCTCGGACGCCGTCGTGGTGGCGATCAGGACCGGCTCCGACGTGGGCGGCGACTGTCTCGACACCGACCAGCTCGCGCGGATCCTCTCTGCCGACGACGCCGTGTCCGACTGGTCCGAGGTCGGCGACGGCTTCGACGAGGTGCCGCTGCGCACCGCCGGCCCCGACGTCGACTCCGAGGCGATGCGCTCGCTCGGCCGTCTCGTCCTCGACGTCTCGGAGCCGACCCGCGACGACCTCGCACCCGACTACCGCGCCCTGCCCGACGAGACCGCCGTCCGCGACCTCGTGGCCGGGTCGGCCTCCGACCGCGACCTCACCACCCGCTACCTGCCCCAGGTGCAGCGGCGACGCGCAGCCCTGCGAAGCGCACTGGCGGCCGCCACCCGTGCCCTCGACGCGGCGCGCGCCGCGGTCGCCGGCACCGATGCCCCGACCGGTCGGGCCTACGCCGAGCGCCGCGCGGCCGTGGACGAGGTCGACCGGCTGCGTCTACTCCTCGCGCCCGTCGCCGAGCGCTACGAGCGGCTGACGGGTGCCGCGGCACGGGTCGAGGCGACGAACGGCACGCTGGGCCTCTTCTCGCGCAGCCGGGCCGTCACGGACGCCGACGTGCTGCGCCCCTTCGAGATCGAGGTCGCCGACGGCGACCGGCAGCGCTCCTGCATCCTGCCCACCGGGGCGAGCATCGCGAACGGCGCCTACCCGCTGTCGCGCCACCTGTTCCTCACCGCGACCACTCGGTCGGTCAAGCGGCCCGAGGTCGCCGACTACCTCGCCTTCCACCTGCGCAACGCCGCCGAGGTCGCCGAGCGCGCCGACCTGGTGCCGCTCCCGGCTCCCGCCATCCGCACCCAGCTCGACTGGGTCGAGACCGGTGACCTCCCGGTCTTCGCGTCGGTCGACGGCGGTCCTGTCGAGCAGCTGCCCACTGTGACTGCTGTCGACCCCGAGACCGACACCGAGCCGGACCCGGTGGAGGCCCCGGCCCGCTGACGACTCGTCAGCCCCGGCCGCGAGCCATCGTCAACGACTGACGCACGAGATCGAGGACCTCGACCGAGCCGTCCTCGATGTCGGCGATCGGCACCCAGTCGACCGCGTCGGTGGTGCCGCCCTTCTCCACCAGCACGGCGTGCGACCCGTCGGGCACCCGGGCGGCGTAGACGATGCCGATGGAGTGGAACTCCTCGTCGCGACCCGACGGTGCCGTGCCCTGGACGGCGACGTCGCCGACAGCGAGGAGCCCGTCGACCTCGGCCACGAGTCCCGTCTCCTCCAGGATCTCTCGCCGGAGCGCCGCCGTCGGCGACTCGGCGTGCTCCACTCCCCCGCCGGGCAGCGACCAGGAGCCGGTGTGGAAGCCCCGGGCCGAGATGCGCGTCAGCAGGACTGCGGGCACCGGCTCGTCGCGCGTGATCAGGGCATAGGCAGCGACGCGCTGAAACCGGTGCGGCCGGTAGCCCGCCAGGGCCTCCCGCACCAGCGACACGGTCGGCAGCGACCCGTCGAGCACCGCCGAGACCGGGTGCCAGGCGGCCTCGATCGTCGAGCCGTCGACCTCGATGACCCGCGGCGGGGGCGAGTCGGCCGGCACCCAGCCGTCGTACACGATCCGGAGCGAGTGGGCGTCGACCCGACGCCCCCGGCGCCACGTGTCGGGCAGGTGCAGGGAGTAGGTGCGGGCGGTCTCACCGATGGTGACGGCCAGTCCGGTCTCCTCGTACACCTCGCGCACGACCGCGTCGCGCGGGTCCTCGCCGTGGTCGAGGCCACCTCCGGGGAGGGTCCACTGCTCGTGCCGCGAGACGCGCGGCGCGAGGCGACTGAGCAGGATCAGGCCGTCGCGGACGACGACGGCGTACGCCGCCACCCGTTGCACCTGCTGAGCCATGGGACCAACGCTATCCAACGTCAACCAAGGGGTCCCCACGTCGGGGCGACCGCGCTGGTCGGCATGGCGTCGAGGGCGAAGGACTCCACCCGCTCCACGCCGTCCCCGCCGAGGTGCGCGGGGTACCACGGGGCGTACTCCCCCGGCCGCGGTCGGTGCTCGGGCAGCTGCTGCAGGTCCTCCTGCACGGCGTGCAGGCGCTCGCCGAGCAACCGGGTGGTCTCGACGACGTCCGCGGTCGGCGGGACGTGGATCGGCTCGCCGATCCGGACGTCGATCGTGCGACCGCGGGTGATGATCGGGCGAGGGAAGGGTGCGTCGAGGGCCCGCTTCTGGCCCCACAGCCGTTGGCCGCCCCACACGTTCACCGGCAGCAGCGGGGCGCCGGTCTCGCGGGCGAGCGCGACCGCTCCCGGCATCAGCGCGCGCACGACGTACGCCGCCGAGATGCCCGCCTCGGGAAAGAGGCACACGACCTGGTCGTCCTCGAGCAGCCGGCGCGCGCGCAGGTAGGCCGCCGCGGGTGCCTGGCGGTCGACCGGGACGTGTCGCATGACGTCCATGGCGCGTCCGACCGGTGACCCCCAGACGTCGCCGCGGCTGAGGAAGCGCACCAGGCGCCCGGTGCTCAGGAGGGCGTCGCCGACGAAGAGGAAGTCGGGAAACGACACGTGGGTGCTGGCGAGCACGACCGGGCCGCTGCGCGGCAGGTGCTCGGCTCCGCCGGCGCGGACAGTCAGTCCGACCGAGGCGAAGGCGACCTTGCCGGCCGCGATCGCCCCGAGGTAGACGGGCTCGCGCAAGGCGTGACGCATGGTCGCGGAGCCCGTCAGGAGACCGGGGGTCGGGGGTGGCAGGCCAGCACCACGAGCACGTCGGTCGCGGCTGGTCGAGACATCATGCTCAGATCCTCTCAGTCGCCGCCGGCGCCACCGGGTGAGGGTCGACCGACGCCCCGGCGTCCCGGCGCGCCCCGATGGGCCCGTCCGCCGCGAGATGCGAGCATCGAGGGCCAGCGCGAATCGCCGGTCGGCGACCCGCCCGAGACCTGATGAGAGAAGTCTTGTGTTCTTCGACGAGTACCCGCGATTCCTCGACACCAGCGTGACGGCTGCGGGTCAGCGACGCCTCGACATCCGACAGGAGGCGATGATCGCCCAGCACGCGCACCTGCTGCGAGGAAAGCGTGTGCTCGACATCGCCAGCCACGACGGACGGTGGTCGTTCGCGGCGCTCAAGACCGCGGGGGCCAGCCACGTCACCGGTGTCGAGGCCAACTCGGCGCTGGTCAGCAACGCCGAGGAGACCTTCCAGCACTACGGAGTCTCCAAGGACCAGTACCGCTTCATCGACGCCGACGTCTTCGAGGTCCTCGCCGACCCGGCGCGACACGGCATCGAGGTCGACGTCGTGATGTGCCTGGGCTTCAATACCACACGCTGCGCTACGCCGAGCTCCTCAACGGGATCCGCGCCCTCGAGCCGGAGCGCGTGCTGATCGACACCGCGGTGCACCCCAGGCGTGGCAAGTTCGTGCGGATCTTCAACGAGGACACCTCCATGGAGTCGGCCAGCGCCGACGGCGTGCACGGCCACCAGGGACACATGCTCACCGGGCGCCCCACGGTCGGCGCCCTCAGGATGATGCTGAAGGTGCACGGCTACACCATCGACGAACGCTTCGACTGGCCAGGCTTCATCGCCGAGCGCGGCTACGCCACTGGCCCGGTCATCCAGTACCACAAGGGAACCCGCGTCACCTGGGTGTGCACCCCGGTCTGAGCCTCGCTGCTCTCCTCGGGGAGCGGCTCAGGAGAACGGGGGTCGGTGGTCGCGAGCCAGCGAACGCCGTCCGGCCCAGCGCCACACGCGGGCGGCACGGTCGCGGTCCTCGTCGGTGACGAGGTTGCCCATCCAGCGCAGGGCGAGGGTCATCATCAGGTCCGAGCGCATCCCGACCGGTCCGAGGGCCGGCAGGAGCCGCGGCACCGTCACGAGGCCGGCGAGGCGGCGGGCGATCGAGAACGACTCGCCGTAGTGGTCACGCAGCAGGGCCGGCCAGGCCGAGGCGAGGTGCTCACGCTCGGCGAGCATGTCGACGAGCAACCGGCCGGTCTCGAGGCCGTAGTCGATGCCCTCTCCGTTGAGCGGGTTGACGCAGCCGGCGGCGTCGCCGATCAGCGCCCAGTTGGGACCGGCGACGTTGCTGACCGCGCCACCCATCGGGAGCAGGGCCGACGTCGGGGCGCGCAGGTCACCGGAGAGCCCGAACTCCTCGCGCCGCTCGTCGGTGTAGTAGCTCATCAGCGGCTTGATCGCGATGTTGGCGGGACGCTTGGCGGTGGCCAGGGTGCCCACGCCGATGTTCACCTCGCCGTTGCCCAGCGGGAAGATCCAGCCATAGCCGGAGAGGATGTCGCCGTCCTCACCGCGCAGCTCGAGGTGCGAGCTGATCCACGGGTCGTCGGAGCGCTCCGAGCTGATGTAGGCGCGACCGGCGACGCCGTAGACGGTGTCGCGGTGCCACTCGCGGCCGAGCATCTTGCCCAGCGGCGAGCGGACGCCGTCGGCGACCACGAGGCGCTGGCAGGCGATCTCGAAGGTGTCCTCGCCCTGGCGGAAGACGACGGCGGCGACCCGCTCACCCTCCCGTCGTACGTCGACCGCGCGAGCGCCGTCGAGAGCCGTGGCGCCGCTCTTGATCGCGGTCGTGCGCAGGTGGTCGTCGAGCTCGGTGCGCGCCACCGCACTCCCCCAGGAGGGCAGCGTGCCACCGGGCCAGGGCAGGTGGAGGGTCTGGCCGAAGCCGTGGGCGCGCAGGCCCTGGTTGACCGTGTGGGCCCGCAACCAGTCCTCGAGGCCGAGACGGCTGAGCTCGCCGACCGCGCGCGGGGTGAGCCCGTCGCCGCAGGTCTTGTCACGTGGGAAGACGGCCGCATCGGCCAGCACCACGTCGAGCCCGGCTCGCGCCGCCCAGGCCGCGGCAGCCGATCCGGCCGGACCAGCGCCGACCACGAGCACGTCGGTCGCGGCTGGTCGAGTCGTCATGCGCCCATTCTCTCAGTGCCCCCGTCAACCCTCTGGGTGAGGGTCCGGCCGAAATCCGCATGCCTGACGTTTTCCGGCCCCGGGCGCGGACCTCCTGTGATGCCGAGTCGGCGCGTACT
>NZ_JAXMNS010000186.1:0-7012 GCF_034670285.1 Nocardioides sp.
GAGGCGCAACGGGTGCGAAAAGCGATGGTCAGCCTGACCGACGTACAGCGAGAAGCACTCGAGCTCGCGTATTTTGGCGGCTACACACATACCGAAGTGGCAGGGATCCTCAGCATTCCTGTCGGACCAGCCAAGACCCGCATCCGTGATGGCCTCATCCGGTTGCGCGACAAGATGGGAGTGGGCTCATGAGCGGCGACATCCATGCTCTCTCTGGAGCCTATGTAGTCGACGCGGTCGACGACTTCGAGCGGGCCCAGTTCGAGCGACACCTGTCCGGGTGCGACGACTGTCGCCTCGAGGTCGCCTCGCTGCGCGAGGCCGCCGGACTGCTGGCCGACATCGTCGCCCAGCCGGCCCCCGCCTCCCTGCGCGCCAACGTCTTGTCGAACATCGAGATGGTCCGCCCGTTGCCCCCGCTCCTCGTGGGAGCCCAGGACCGGGCCCGCGCCCACCGGCGCCGAGTGCCCACCCTGATGGCGGCCGCTGCAGCCCTCGTGGTCATGGGTGGCGTCGGCGCCACCGTGTGGCACCCCTGGGAGCAGCCGACGACCAACCTCTCCGCCTCGCAGCTCGAGAGCGCCCCCGACACCGAGGTCCTGACCCAGAAGCTGGCCGGCGGTGGCTCGATCACCCTGACCCGCTCGGTCTCGCTCAACTCTGCTGTCGTCACGACGAGCAACATGCCGCGGCTCCAGAGCGGCAAGACCTACCAGCTGTGGAGCATCCACGACGGCACGCCCGTCTCCGCCGGACTCTTCGGCGGTGACACCAGCGACGTGATCGTGGGGGCCGACCCCGGCCTGGCCCAGGCGGTCGCCATCACGATCGAGCCCAAGCCCAAGGGCGACGAGCTTCCGGTCGATGCACCGACGTCCGACTTCATCGTCGCCAGCTTCGACTTCACCGAGGCGTGATCTCTGAGATGACACGACGACCCCAGCGGGTCGCCGTGGTGGGCTCCGGCGTGGCCGGACTCACCGCGGCGTACATCGCCTCACGCACCGCTCACGTCACCCTCTTCGAGGCCGACGAGCGCCTCGGCGGCCACGCCGACACCCACCAGGTCGCGGAGAAGCAGGCCGACGGCAGCACCAAGATGCTCGGCATCGACACCGGGTTCATCGTGCACAATCCGCGCACCTACCCCACCCTGCTCCGCCTGTTCGCCGAGCTCGGGGTGGCCACGCAGGCCTCGGAGATGTCGATGTCGATCATCGACGACGACTCCGACCTCGAGTGGGCCGGCGCGCTCGGCCGCGCGGGACTGTTCCCGACCTCGGCCAACCTCCGCAAGCCGCGCTACCTCGCGATGCTAGCCGAGATCCCGCGCTTCCACCGGCGGGCCAAGGCGCTGCTCGCCGTCGAGTCCGACGAGCGCACGCTGCGCGAGTTCCTCGACGCCGGTCACTTCAGCGCCTACTTCGTGCGCCACTTCATGGAGCCCGTCGTGGCCTGCGTGTGGTCGTGCGAGCCCGAGGTCGCCCTCGACTACCCCGCGCGCTACCTCTTCACCTTCCTCGAGCACCACGGGATGCTCGGCATCTTCGGCTCCCCGCAGTGGCGCACCGTCTCCGGTGGGTCGCACTCCTACGTGTCCAAGATCGAGGCCGCCCTGGTCTCCGGCGGGCACCAGGTGCGGCTCGGCACCAAGGTCACCTCCGTGCTCGAGACCACCGGCCCGCAGGGCGAGTCCGTCGTCGAGATCACCGACGGCAGCGGTGCCGTGACGACGTACGACGCCGTCGTGATCGCCGCGCACCCGAGCGCCGCGCTCTCCATGCTGGCCGAGCCGACCACCTTGCAGCGTGAGCTGCTCACCGCGATGCCGTACTCGCCCAACACCGCGCTGCTCCACACCGACACCTCGCTCCTGCCCGAGGCCACCGACGCCTGGGCGTCCTGGAACTTCCGCCGGCCCGGCGTCGACGTGGCGCGCCCCATCGACGACGGCGTGATGGTCACCTACGACCTCACCCGTCTCCAGCGGCTCGACACCGACACGCACTACCTGGTCACGCTGGGCGGCGAGGACCTCGTCGACCCGAGCACGATCATCGACCGGATGCAGTACGAGCACCCGCTCTACAACCCGGCCTCGGTGGCCGCACAGAAGCGTCTGGGCGAGATCGACACCGACCGCGTGGTCTTCGCCGGCGCCTACCACGGCTGGGGCTTCCACGAGGACGGCGCCCGCTCGGGCCGTGCTGCTGCCACCCGCCTCGGTCTCGACTGGCCGCTCGCCGTCGCCCCGGGCCGCGACGCCGCCCCCGCGATCGAGACCGGCGTCTTCGACACCACGATCAGCCACACCCGTCGTGCGCCCTTCAAGCGTCGGTTCACCCACCGCTCGCACACCTGGCTGGTCGACCTGGACGACCTGCCCGACCACGGCTTCCTGGGCCGCTTCGAGTCCCGCGATCACCTCGGTGACCCCGACGACTCGATCCGCGCCAACGTGCTGGCGTTCCTGCGCGAGCGCGACGTCGAGATCGGCACCGGTCGCATCCTGATGGCGACCAACGCCCGGGCGTTCGGCTACAACTTCAACCCGATCAGCGTGTTCTGGTGCTGGGACGAAGCCGGCTCGCTCGCAGGAGTCGTCGTCGAGGTCCACAACACCTACGGCGACCGGCACGCCTACCTCGTGCACCCCGACGACCAGGGCCGGGCGACGACGCCCAAGGCCATGTACGTCTCGCCCTTCCACGGCACCGACGGCACCTACGACCTCACCGTCCCGGTGCCCGGCGACAAGCTGACCATCGTCGTCGACCTCACCACCGACGACGGCGATCGCTTCAGCGCCTCGCTCGCCGGTGCCCGCTCCACTG
Source organism: Nocardioides sp. (assembly GCF_034670285.1). Lineage (GTDB taxonomy): Bacteria > Actinomycetota > Actinomycetes > Propionibacteriales > Nocardioidaceae > Nocardioides. The sequence goes on from NZ_JAXMNS010000186.1 coordinate 2,835, forward strand.
CTTCGTCGGGGTCCGCCGTACGCGCCGCCCCGGCCGCGCTCCGCGGCTCCCTGCTCATCCGAGGCCACGGCATCTGGCTGTGGCTGCGCCGCCTGCCCCTTCGCCCCCGGCCCGCCCACGCGCAGGCCGGCGTCGATGCCCCCAGAGCCCTCCCCACAGACGAGGAAACCCAATGACCGTCGCCCCCGAGCGCATCAGCGCCAACCACTGGCCCGGCCTCGACACCGTGCCGTCCGGACCTCGTGCCGCCGTGTCGGCCAAGGTCGCCCGTCGCATCTTCAAGGCCGCTCTCAGCCGCCTCGACGTCTCGGTCGTGATCGGTGACGAGACCTGGGGTCGCGGCGGTCCGACCGCCGTCGTCCACCGCCCCGACGACTTCTTCGCCCGTCTCGGTCGGCACCAGCTGATCGGCTTCGGGGAGTCCTACCAGGCCGGCGACTGGGATGCCGAGGACCTCGGTGGCTTCCTCGAGGTGCTCGCCGCCGAGATCCAGGACCTCGTGCCGCAGAGCCTGCAGAAGCTGCGCGCCCTGGTGGTCAAGCGACCGCCGAAGACGCAGAAGAGCTCGAAGAAGTACTCCCAGGACAACATCGCGCACCACTACGACCTGTCCAACGACCTGTTCGAGACGTTCCTCGACCCGACGCTGACCTATTCCAGCGCGCTCTTCGACGGCGACCCCACGGCGTCCACGAAGGTCGACCTCGAGGCGGCCCAGGGCCGCAAGATCGAGCGCCTGCTCGACGAGGCCGGCGTCGGCGAGGGCAGCCGCGTGCTCGAGATCGGCTCCGGCTGGGGCGAGCTGTGCATCCGCGCCGCCCGCCGCGGCGCGACCATCACCTCGGTGACCCTCTCGACCGAGCAGAAGGCGCTCGGCGACCGTCGCGTCGCCGCTGCCGCAGAGGCCGAGGGCTTCGACGCCGACGCCGTCTCCATCCAGCTGTGCGACTACCGCGACGTCCAGGGCACCTACGACGCCATCGTCTCGGTCGAGATGATCGAGGCCGTCGGCTGGCAGTACTGGCGCACCTACTTCGAGACCATCGACCGCGTGCTCGCCCCCGGTGGGAAGGTTGCGATCCAGGCGATCACGATGCCGCACGACCGGATGCTGGCCACGCGCAACACCTACACGTGGATCAACAAGTACATCTTCCCCGGCGGCTTCCTGCCCTCGGTGCAGGTCGTCGACGAGATCACCCGCGAGCACACCTCGCTGCGCATGGACGAACCGTTCTCGATGGGTCAGCACTACGCCCGCACCCTCACGCTGTGGGACGACGCCTTCATGGCCTCGTCGGCGCGCGTCCTCGAGCTCGGCTTCGACGACATCTTCCTGCGGATGTGGCACTTCTACCTCGAGTACTCCCGCGCGGGCTTCGCGTCGGGCTACATCGACGTCAACCAGCTCACGTTCTCCCGCGAAGGCTCCTGACATGACGCAGACCGACACCCCGCACCTCACCGCCGTCGCGTCTGGCTCGGGCATCGCCCAGCGCCTGGCGGAGGCGCTCTCGCCCTTCATCGGTGGCGGCGTGCTGCCGGTGCGACTGCGCGCCTGGGACGGCTCCGAGACCGGCTCCCCCGACGGTCCCCTCGTCGTCCTCAACTCGGTCGACGCCGTACGTCGTCTCCTCTGGCACCCGGGCGAGCTCGGGGCCGCGCAGGCCTACGGCACCGGTGAGCTCGACGTGCCCGAGGTCGACGGCGGGGATCTCGACTCGGCCCTGACCTACGCCTTCACCGTCGCCAAGGAACGCGGCCTGTCCGGCACCCGCCCGACGCCCTCGGCGATGATGAAGGCCGTGCGCACCGCGCTCGACCTCGGCGCCCTCGGGCGCCCGCCGGCCGCGCCGGCGTCGCAGGCCCAGATCAAGGGACGGCTGCACAGTCCGCTGCGCGACCGTCGCTCGATCGCGCACCACTACGACCTCTCGAACGAGTTCTACTCCCTCATCCTCGAGCCCAACATGGCCTACTCCTCGGGCTATCACTCCTCGCCGGACCAGGACCTGCAGGAGGCACAGGAGGCCAAGCTGGACCTCGTGTGCACCAAGCTCGGCCTCGAGCCCGGCAAGACCCTGCTCGACATCGGCTGCGGCTGGGGCTCGATGTCGCTGCGCGCGGCCGAGAAGTTCGGCGCCAAGGTCGTCGGCGTGACGATCGCTGCTGAGCAGAAGAAGTTCATCGACGCCCGCATCAAGGAGCGCGGCCTCGAGGACCGGGTCGAGATCCGTCTGCAGGACTACCGCGAGGTGCCCGAGCGCGGCGCCTTCGACGCGGTGTCGTCGATCGAGATGGGCGAGCACGTCGGGCAGAAGAACTACCCGACGTACGCCGAGGTCCTGCACCGCTCGGTCAAGCCCGGCGGGCGCGTGCTCATCCAGCAGATGTCGCGGGCCGGCAAGTGGCCCGGCGGCGGACCGTTCATCGAGTCCTTCATCGCCCCTGACATGTACATGCGCCCCATCGGCGACACGGTCGCGTTCCTGGAGCGCTCCGGCCTCGAGGTGCGCGACGTCCACGGCCTGCGTGAGCACTACGTGCACACGGTCGCCGGGTGGCTGGAGAACTTCTACGCCAACCGCGAGCGCCTCGTCGAGCTGATGGGTGACGAGGTCTACCGCGTCTGGGAGCTCTACCTCGTCGGTGGCGCGATGGCGTTCCGCGACGGTCGGATGGGCGTCGACCAGATCCTCATGGTGCGCCCCGGCGGCGAGCACACACTGCCGCTCGTCCGCACCTGGTAGCCCACCTACCTTCGGGCTGACTAGCCTGCAGCCATGGACACCTCCTCGGCAGTCGTCGTCGTACTCCTGGCCACCCTCGCTGCCGTCGTGCTCTCGATGGGGGCGGCTGCGGTGCGCGCCAAGCAGCTCGACAAAGTCGCGGTCGTCGACATCGCCTGGGGCCTCGGCTTCGTGGTGATCGCGCTGGTCGCGGCGCTCGTGGGTCTTGCTGCCGACGACGCCGACGCCCGACGCTGGCTGGTGCTGCTGCTCGTCGCGGTCTGGGGCGGCCGGCTCGGCTGGCACGTGCGCTCGCGCGCGATCGGCGATCACCAGGGCAAGGAGGACCCGCGCTACACCGAGATGCTCGGCGGCTCGCTCTCCGAGGTCGGGATGGGTGTCGCCGTACGCCGTGTCTTCGCGGTGCAGGGCGGGGTGCAGTGGTTCGTCGCGCTGCCGGTCTCGATCGGCGCCGTCGTGGCGACCGAGCACGTGTGGCTGGTCGCGGTCGGCGTGGTGGTCTGGGCGATCGGTTTCGCGTTCGAGACCATCGGCGACCGCCAGCTCGCGGCCTACAAGGCCACGCCGAAGGACGAGCGCCCGCAGGTGATGGAGACCGGCCTGTGGGCCTGGACCCGTCACCCCAACTACTTCGGTGACGCCTGCATGTGGTGGGGCCTCTGGCTGACCGCCGGGCTCGCCTCGGGCTGGGTCGTCGGGCTCGCGACGATCGCCTGCCCCGCGGCGATGACGTTCTTCATCCGCAACGTCACCGGCGCCAAGCTGCTCGAGAAGACGATGATGCAGCGTCCGGGCTTCCCGGAGTACGCCGAGCGGGTGCCGCTGTTCTTCCCGCGCCCGCCGCGCTCCAAGCACTGATCCTCCGCGGGCCCAGACCGGCCCAGGCCGGCCCACGACGACAGGGGGGCAGGACCGACCCGAGTCGGTTCTGCTCTCCGAGTTCCGGATGCGCCTCCGGGGCTCGGAATTGCGGGTGGTCCGCGACGGCGTGCGCGCGGAGTCTCCCTCCCAATGCGGGCGGCCCTCCCCAGAGCCACCGGAAGATGACCCTAGGCCCCGCGTGACCAGGCCGACCAGACCCAGGTGGGCTGGACCGAAGTGACTAGACGCGCTCGGGTCGGCGGGGTCGACCGCACCGCCGCCCGCCAGGTTGAGTAACGGTCTTAGAGTGGTGTGGTGAGTGATTCCTCCCCCGACCTGTCGGCTGGTCTAGGCGACGACCTGATCCGCCTGGCCTCGGCCGACAACTTCCGAGACGTCGCCGGCACCGGCTACCGCACCGCCGACGGTCGCGCCCTGCGTCGCGGCGTGTTCTTCCGCTCCAACGAGCTGCAGCTCACGCACGAGGACGCGGCGGAGATCGCGCGTCAGGGGATCGCCGCCATCTATGACCTGCGCGAAGGCTGGGAGGTCGAGGCCCACCCGGAC
>NZ_JAXMNS010000187.1:0-6974 GCF_034670285.1 Nocardioides sp.
CTCGGGCCACCTCGATGGTCCGGTCCTTCGGGTCTCCGATGATCACAGACATGTCGCGCTCCTCAGCAGGGGTTCTTCATGCGGCAGTGGTTGCGCATGTTGTCGGCTTCGGAGGTGGTGATCCCGCCCCCGTTGGGCACGCTCGGGTTCATCAGCGCCGAGCTGTTGTTGCGGTGCGAGAGCCCGAGGTAGTGACCGAGCTCGTGAGCCGTGGCGAAGTCGCTGACCCCGCCGCCGGCGTTCATCTCCACGACGCTGCCGTCCATCCCCTTGGCGTCCTTGTTGCACGGGCCGTCGACGCGTGACAGCCCCGCGGTGCTGCCGACGTACAACCGGACGAAGAACAGGTCGAGGGCGTCGTTGGGAACCGTCCACTCGTCGGTGAGGGTCTCGGCCTCACCGTGGGAGTTGATGACATCTCGACCACGATCGTCGGCGTTGGGGATGACGTAGTGCTCCACCCGACCGACACCCATGGCGCGCCCGGCTCCGGCATACAACCGGCGGGTGAGGTCGATCGCGCGGTCGATCTCGGCGAGGTCGCCCGTGGTGAACTGCTCGGACCCGACCCGGATGCAGTTGACGTGCACGTACTTGGCACCGAGTCGGTCGAGCTCGGCCCTGAGGTCGACGGTCACGGTGTTGGTGAGCTGCCCCAGCAGGTCTCGGCGGACCGACAGGGTGCCGCTGCCCAGCCCGATGCAGGTCGCTCGTTGGCGGATCGCGACCATGGCTCAGCTCTCCAGGGCGGTGACCCGCGCCGTGAGGGCGTTGATCTGGTCGGTCAGCGACCTCAGCGTCGCGCCGACGTCGTAGGTGCCGTAGCCGACCGGCTTGTCGACATGGAGGGTGTTGGGGCAGGTGACGACGCCGTTGAGGGTGATGCCGCCGGGGTAGTCGCGCGACCAGTTCAGGGTGAGGCCGTCGGTGAAGTCGTGCACGAGGGCCCGGCGCTGTCCGCTGGTCGACACCCGTCGCCCCGGGGCGTCGAGGTTGAGGTCGACCGCGGTCACCTTGACGAAGTCGCCCTTCACGGTGGTGGTGTTGCCGCTGAGCTCGATGTCGGCGTCCATGTTGTTCCTCCTGCGTCGTCGGCCTTCCCGGAGACCCGGGGTCATTGCCGTTGCAGAGGAGGAGCGCCGATCTCGGACAGTGATACGTCTCGGGGGCTGTCAGTTCTAGGCTGCCTGGCATGCCCAGCACCGCCCACCGCGCCTTCGTCCTTGCCCTCGGTCTGATCCCGGGCCGGGTGATCGACAAGGCACTGACCCAGCCCGCCCGCCGCAAGCGCAGCACCGTCGCGCCGAAGAGCCTCGCGACGTCGTACGACGTCACCGAGACGTCGGTGGCCGGACGCACCGTGGTCACCGCTCGCCCGCGCAGCGGCGGCGAGGTCGGCGCCGGGCTCAGCACCGGGCTCGGCACCGGGCGGCACCTGTTCTACCTCCACGGCGGCGCCTACACCGTCGAGGACAACCACTGGTCGTTGCTGCGGCTGCTGGTCGACCGGGGCTGGACGGTCCACCTCTACGACTACCCGCTGGCCCCCGAGCACACCGTCGACGAGACCGTGCCGGCGACGCTGGAGGCGTGGAGTCACGTCGTGGAGCTGGCCGACGGCGCGCCCGTCGACCTCGCCGGCGACTCGGCAGGGGGCGGCCTTGCCACCGTGCTGCTCCAGGTGCTGCGTGACCGCGACGTCCCCCGCCACGAGCGCCCCGCGCGCACCGTGCTCTTCTCCCCGTGGGTCGAGCTCGTCATGGACGACGCCGCCACGATCGCGGCGGCGAAGGACGACGTCCTGCTGTCCCTGACCGGGCTCCGCGGCTGCGTCGACCTCTACCGGGGCACGCGAGACGCGTCCGACCCCTGGCTCTCCCCCATCCACGGCGGCCTTCACGACCTCGGCGAGATCCAGGCCTGGGTCGGCACCGCGGAGATGTTCCAGCCCCAGTGCGAGCGCTTCGCCGACCTCGCGGCCGGGGCCCCGGACACCGACCTCGAGCTGCGGCTCGGCCACGATCTCCTTCACGCCTGGCCGATCTTCCCGGTGCCCGAGCAGAAGCTGGTGGTCGACGAGATGGCCACCTTCCTCACCCGATAGCGCCCACTGGGTCGTCGAGTAGTCGGCCGGCGACGAAGGAGCCCGGGCCGACGTATCGAGACGTCTTGCGATACCCACCACCTCTCCACAAACACCCGTGCTCGAAGGTTGTCCACAACCCCGTGGTTGAGCGGATCTCAGCCCGTTGGAGTGTCGGCGCCCGGTGGTTGCATAGCCACATGAGCAGGCACCTCGACGGCACCGGGACAGGACACCCGATCCTGGCCTGCCTCGACGCCCTCGAGGGCCAGCTCGACACCATCAGCGACACCCCGGCCTGGTCGCTGAGCGCCGAGGAGACCACCACCGCGGTCGCCCGCCTGGTCGCCGACCTCGCCCGCCTCGCCGAAGTCGAGACCCGCCTGTTGGCCCAGGCCGAGGCCCTCGACCTGCCCGGCACGATCGGCGCCGGCTCGACCGCAGCCTGGCTGGCCCGCACCACCCGGATGACCCGCGGTGAGGCCAACCGCCGCACCCACCTCACCCAGGTGCTCGATGCTCACCAGCAGACCCGTGACGCCATGGCCCGCGGCGAGGTCCTGGCCGAGCAGGCCACGGTGATCGGTGCCGCCATCGACGACGTCGGCGACGGCCTCTACAAAGGCTCGTTCACGATCCCCGAGGCCCAAGCCCAGATACTCCGCAAAGCCCTCGCCGCCCTCGCCGCACCCAAACACGTGCGCGCCACCGAAGGTGCCGGGGCCTACGACTACGACAAGCCCACCCCGCAGAAAATGGGCCACGCGTTCTGCGAGTACATCGAGCGCTACCCGGTCGCCCAGCTACCGAAGATGGGTGGCGTCGCGGCCACGATCATCATCACCGCCGAGGCCGACGCCCTCACCGCAGGCGCCCAGAAGGCCGGCGTCACCGACACCGGCACCAAGGTCTCACCCGGACAGCTCCTCCGCCTCGCCTGCGAGGCGAAGATCATCGCCGCCGTTCTCGACAAGGACGCCCACGTGCTCGACCTCGGCCGCACCCACCGCCTTCACACCGAAGCCCAGCGCCTCGCCCTCATCATCGAGCAGGCCGGCTGCCAGCACCCCGCGTGCGACGTCACCGGCGCCTACTGCCACGTCCACCACACCAACCCCTGGAAGACCGGCGGAGAGACCAACACCCGCGACGCCGTCCTCCTGTGCCCCTTCCACCACCACCAGAGCCACGCCACCGGCCAGACGTACCCCATGAGGACGTAGCCGCACCGCGGCTGGATGCGTCAGCCGGCGCGACCGCCTGCGGTCTTGGCAGCAGCGGCGAGCACCCTCACGAAACCCGGCCACGCCCGCGGCGAGAGCGCCATCGAGACGACGGTGTGGGTGCGAGTGGTGGTCGGCTCGGGATCCTGGTCGAACCGTCGCTCGAGCCAGGTGAGCATGGTCGGGAGGCCCAGGACCATCAGCGAGAGGTGCTCGCTGAGCCGGTCGCGCACGTAGGTCACCTCGACGCCGGCCTCGACATACCGAGCGACCTGCCCGTCGACGTCGTCGACGTCGATGATCTGGTCGTGCACCGCCTGCACGACCAGGACCGGGCACTGCGGAGCGGTGTCGCCGAGGCGGATGTCGTTGAACACCTCGATCACTGCGGCCTCGCCGAGGACGTCGGCCAAGGGCGGGTCGAGGAAGTCGTCGAAGTCGTCGAACGCATAACGCAGCACGGCGGTGACCGTCGTCATCTCCTGCAGCCGATCGAGGCGTTCGATGCCGTCGGCGTGCACGTGTCGGCGCACGACCTCGCCGAGACCTGGGTAGGCGTGCCGCAGACCGGAGACGACCAACGCCGGGAGTCCGGCGTTCAGCCCGCCGTTGAGCTTGATGAAGGCCTCGCCGGGGTCGCCCACCGGCGAGCCCAGGACGGCCCCCACCAGCGTGATCTCAGGTGCATAGCGCGGCGCCATCTCGGCGGCCCAGGACGAGGCCATGCCGCCGCCGGAGTAGCCGAACAGCCCGACCGGCGTGTCCCTGGTCGCCCCGGTCGGCGGGAAGGCCATCGCTGCGCGGATCCCGTCGAGCACGCGGTAGCCAGGCTCGCGCGGCGCGGCGAAGTGGCCGTGCAGTCCCTCGTGGTCGCTGAGGCTGACGACGTAGCCCCTGTCCAGCAGACCGGCGATGATCGTCAGCTCGAACTGCGGCAGTGCGCCCCACGCCCGGGAACCGCGGCGCAGGGCGTAGGACGGGAAGCAGCGGTCGGACACGGCGTCGATCGCGCACTGGTAGGCGACCAGCCGCTGCGGCCCCTCGGGGTCGTGCTTGCGCGGCATGAGGATCGTCGTCACGGCGACCTCGGCCCGCCCGTCGAGGTCGGTGCTGCGGTAGGCGAGCTGCCAGGCGGTCAGCCCGCGCTGGGCGATCAGCCCCAGGAACGCCACCTGCACCTGCCGACTGCGCACGACAGTGCCGGGCGCCAGCGCCGCAAGATCGTCCGGCGAGTCGTAGAACGGGTCGTCGGAGGGACGCAACGGCCGACGGACGGTGCGTTCGTCGGTGTGGGGGACCGCCAAGTCGAACGCGTGCTGGCTCATGCCGCCATGGTCCCACCCGGCTACCGGCAGGTAACGAATCCAGCCACCAGGTGGCCGACCGGGACGTTCGGTCAGCCGGAGACGCTGACGTCGACCACCTCGACCGCCCGGGCCTTGGCCCAGCGGTAGTCCGCCTTCCCCGAGGGCGAGCGCTGCACCTGCTCGACGCGCGCGATCGCCTTGGGGATCTTGTAGCGCGCCACGTGCCGGCCGCACTCGGCGAGCAGGTCCTCGTCGGTGACCTCCACGCCCTCGTGGGTCTCGACGACCGCGACCACCTCGCTACCCCACCGCGCCGAGGGCCGACCGACGACCACGACGTCGCGCACGGCTGCGTGCTCGGTCAGCGCGCGCTCGACCTCCTCGACGAAGATCTTCTCGCCGCCGGAGTTGATGAAACCGCCGTCCTTGACCATGCCGTCAAACTAGAACTGGTTCCATCTCGCCTGCAACCACCACAAGTGGTCTGGATCACTTCTTGACGCGTGTCAAAACTGACACGTACAGTCTGTCTCGTGACCCACACCACATCGCGCACCTCGCCCGCCGCGCTCCCGACCACTGCCGTCATCGGCGCCGGGATCAGCGGCCTCACCTCCGCCAAGATGCTCCTCGACTACGGCGTGCCCGTCACCGTGTTCGAGGCCTCCGATCGCGTCGGCGGCAACTGGGCGTTCGAGAACCCCAACGGTCACAGCAGCGCCTACCGCTCGCTGCACATCGACACCTCCAAGCACCGGCTGTCCTTCAAGGACTTCCCGATGCCCGAGGACTACCCCGACTTCCCGCACCACACCCTGATCAAGGACTACCTCGACTCCTACTGCGACGCCTTCGGCATCCGCGAGCACATCGAGTTCAAGAACCGCGTGATGCACGCCGAGCGCCTGCCCGGCGGCGGCTGGGAGCTGCTCGACGAGGCCGGCGAGCGTCGCCACTTCGACTTCCTCGTGGTCGGCAACGGCCACCACTGGGACCCGCGCATGGCCGACTTCCCCGGCGAGTTCACCGGCGAGTCGATCCACGCGCACCACTACGTCGACCCCTACACCCCGATGGACTTCACGAAGAAGAAGATCCTGGTCGTGGGCCTCGGCAACTCCGCCGCCGACATCACCGTCGAGCTGTCCAGCCGCTCGCTGCAGAACGAGGTCACCCTCTCCACGCGCTCCAGCGCCTGGATCGTGCCGAAATACACCGGCGGGCTGCCGGCCGACAAGTACTTCGTCACCACGCCGTACCTGCCCCTGGCCTGGCAGCGCAAGGCCATCCAGAAGATGCAGTTCATGTCGGGCACCAACCCCGAGCTCTACGGCCTGCCGAAGCCCAACCACAAGTTCTTCGAGGCCCACCCGACCCAGTCGGTCGAGCTGCCGCTGCGCCTCGGCTCCGGCGACGTCACGCCCAAGGGCAACGTCTCGCTCCTCGACGGACGCACGGTCCACTTCGAGGACGGCACCAGCGCCGAGTTCGACGTGATCATCTACGCCACCGGCTACAACATCACGTTCCCGTTCTTCGACCCCGAGTTCCTCAGCGCTCCGGACAACGCCATCCCGCTCTACAAGCGGATGTTCAAGCCCGGCATCGACGACCTCGCCCTGGTCGGGTTCGCGCAGTCGACGCCGACGCTCTTCCCCTTCGTCGAGGCCCAGGCCCGCCTGGTCGGCGCCTACGCGACCGGCAACTACCGCCTGCCCGACGAGGCCACCATGGAGGAGGTCATCGTCGCCGACCAGCAGAAGTACACCGGCCACATGCTCGACCGGCCGCGCCACACCCAGCAGGTCGACTACTACATCTACGAGCACGACATGCGCACCAAGGAGATCCCCGCCGGCCGCGCCCGTGCCCAGAAGCACGGCGCACCCGCCCTCGCCGGGCGGGGCGTGCGCGAGCAGGTCGCCGCCGTCACCGGATAATCACCCCATGACCACCCGCGAGAAGAACCACGCCCCCAAGGGGGACGAGCGACGCGCAGCCCTGCTCGCCGCCCTCGAGCACCACCTGATGGAGGGCGACGGCGCGCTCGACTCGATCAACATCGCCGACATCTCGCGACGTGCCGGAGTGACGCGCTCGGCGTTCTACTTCTACTTCGAGTCCAAGGCCGTGGCCGTGGCCGCGCTCTCGGAGGAGATGTACGACGCCTCGCTCGCGGCGGCTGCGCACCTCGCGGCCGACGGCACGCCGGCCGACAACATCGAGGCCGTGATCCGCACGCTCTTCGGCGCGTGGGAGAAGCACCAGCACCTCTACCGCGCGATGCTCGACGCCCGCGCCACGAGCGCCCCGGTGCGCGAGATGTGGGAGTCCGACCGGGCGTCGTTCGTCGGTCCGGTC
>NZ_JAXMNS010000188.1:0-6906 GCF_034670285.1 Nocardioides sp.
CGCCAGCACGGTCGGCTCGGGTCGCGGGGACTCCCCTCGCGGGCGGGTGTCAGGTGCGCGGGGCGTCCACGCCTCGTCAGGGCTGGGCAGCAGCGGCTCGTCGAGCTGCACGTTGAGGTGCCACGGCCCGGCTGCGGGGCCGGCGGGCGACTCCGTCTGCCAGGAGGCGGCGTCGACGACGTCCTGCGTCGCGACCAGCGGCCCGAACACGCCGACCTGGTCGGTGACCTGGTTGGCCCCGGTGCCGCGCAGCCGGGCGGGGCGGTCCGCGGTGATCACCACCAGCGCGACGCCCGCGTGGGCGGCCTCGAGCACGGCCGGGTGGAGGTTGGCGACGGCAGTGCCGGAGGTGCACACGACCGCGGCCCGGCTGCCCTGCTTGGTGAGGCCGAGCGCGAGGAAGCCGGCCGAGCGCTCGTCGAGACGGGTGTGCAGGCGCACGAGGCCGGCGCGGGCGGCGTCGTACACGGCAAAGGTGAGGGGGGCGTTGCGGCTGCCGGGCGCGACGACGACCTCGCGCACCCCTTCGTCGAGGAGGCGCTGGACGACGGCACGGGCCAGGGCGGTGGCCGTGCTCCCTGAAGCGTCAGTGGTGTCGGCGGCGTGAGTCATGGGGCGCCCATCCTCTCCACCTCGGCGAGCCGGGCCTCCCAGTGGGCCACCCGGTCGGGGGCCGCGGCGAGGCGGTCGAGCGCAGCGTCGTCGACGAGCGAGGCACCGACCGGCAGCATCCCGTCGACGGGCACGAGCGGTCGGGTCGCCACGTCGTCGGTGAGCAGGGCGACGGTGGCGAGCCCGCAGGCGAACGGCAGCTCCGGCAGTGCCGCAGCCAGGGCGAGGCCGGCCGCGATCCCGACCGAGGTCTCCAGCGCCGACGACACCACGACCGGCAGGCCGATGTCCTCGGCGATCCGCAGGCAGGCCCGCACCCCGCCCAGCGGCTGCACCTTCAGCACCGCGACGTCAGCTGCCTCGAGGTCGCGCACCCGGTAGGGGTCGGCGGCACGACGGATCGACTCGTCGGCCGCGATCGGCACGTCGACGCGACGCCGTACGACGGCGAGGTCCTCGACGCTCATCACCGGCTGCTCGACGTACTCCAGTCCCCCGGCGGCCCGGTCGAGGGCGGCGATCGCGGTCACGGCCTCGTCGATCGACCACAGCCCGTTGGCGTCGACGCGGATCCGACCATCCGGGCCCAGGGCGTCACGGACCGCCTCGAGGCGCGCCTCGGCCTGGGCCAGGCTCTGACCGGGCTCGGCGACCTTCACCTTCGCAGTGCGGCACCCGCCGCGCAGCACGATCGCGTGCGCCTGCTCGGGACCGACCGCGGGCACGGTGGCGTTGACGGGGATCTCGGTGCGCAGCGGCTCGGGCCAGTCGCCGGCGGCGGCCTCGAGGGCGCAGGCCCACCAGGGCGCGGCCACGGCGGCGTCGTACTCGAGGAACGGGCTCCACTCGCCCCAGCGACCGTCGGCGCCCTGCACCAGGGCGACCTCGCGGACGGTGATCCCGCGGAAGCGGGTACGCATCGGGATCGACAGCACGCGCAAGCCGCCGTAGGTCGGCGCGCTCATGCGACACCGACCAGGCCGAGCAGCGCCTGACGATCGGGCTTGCCGTTGGCGAGCAGGGGGATCTCGGGGACGACGACCACCTGGCGTGGCGCCCAGGCGCGCGGGTGGGCGGCCGCGACCCACTCGCGCAGGTCGTGGTGGCTGACGGCGCCGACCACGAACGCGACCAGCCGGTTGCCCCACTCGGGGTCGGGTACGCCGAGCACCTCGGCCGCAGCGACGTCCGGGTGGGCGCGCAGTCGCGCCGCGACCGCGGGGCCGGGCACGTTGACGCCACCACTCACCACCACGTCGTCGAGTCGGCCCAGCACTCGCACGCGCGCGCCCGGGCCGTCGCGGTCGATCTCGCCTGCGTCGGCGGTGCGGAACCATCCGTCGACCAGGGTCTCGGCGGTGAGGGCGGGGTCGCCGTCGTAGCCGTCGAAGAGCATCGGTCCGGTGATCAGCAGCCGCCCGTCGTCGGCGGTCGCGACCCTCACCCCGTCGAGCGGCACCCCGTCGTAGACACAACCGCCGGAGGTCTCGGCCGACCCGTAGGTCGCCACGACCCGCACGCCCGCCGCGGCCGCGCGCTCGCGCAGCGTCGGGTCGATCGGTCCGCCGCCGAGCAGCACCGTGTGGGCGCGACGCAGGGCCTCGAGGTCACTCCCGGCTGCCTCGAGGATGCGGTGCAGCTGTGTCGGGACGAGCGAGGTGAACCAGCCGTCGCCTGCCGGCCACGGCTCGTCGATGCCGACGGGGTCGTGCCCGGCGACCAGCGACCGACAGATCACCTGCGTCCCGGCGACGTACGTCTCGGGCACGCGCAGCACCCACGGCCCGGAGCCACCGAGGCGCTCCTCGGTGGCCGCCACCGAGGCCAGCACCGCACGGCGCGAGAGCAGCACCCGCTTGGGGCGTCCCGACGAGCCGGAGGTCTCGACGACCCAGGGATCGGGCTCTCCCTCGCCGTCCGCGCTCGCCAGCCACGCGCGCAGCGCGGAGACGTGGGGCGATGACGTGCTCACACGACCGAGGCTAGCCGGGTCGACCGCCACCCCTCGAGGGGGTCGAGCGCCACCTGCGGACCGCCCGCGGCCCCGCTGCTGCTTGAATCACCTGTTGTGGCGACAGCGTCTGAGTGGGTCCAGGGGGCGCGTCCGCGCACGCTCCCCGCAGCGGTCGCGCCGGTCCTCGCCGGCACCGGGGTCGCGGCGTACGCCGATGCCGCGGTGTGGTGGAAGGCGCTGCTGGCCCTCGTGGTGAGCCTGGCGCTCCAGGTCGCGGTCAACTACGCCAACGACTACTCCGACGGCATCCGAGGCACCGACGACGAGCGCGTCGGTCCGATGCGCCTGGTCGGCTCGCAGGTCGCGACCCCCGGCGCGGTCAAGCGCGCAGCGTTCCTGGCCTTCGGCGTCGCCGGCGTCGCGGGCCTCGTGCTCGCGGCCTCGACGGCCTGGTGGCTCGTCGCGGTGGGCGCGGTCAGCGTCGTCGCCGCCTGGTACTACACCGGCGGCTCGACCCCCTACGGCTACCTCGGGCTCGGCGAGGTGATGGTCTTCGTGTTCTTCGGGCTCGTGGCCGTCATCGGCACCACCTACGTGCAGGTCGAGGCGTGGTCGACGCCGGCGCTGTACGCCGGGATCGGGATCGGGGCGCTCGCCTGCGCGATCCTGGTCGTCAACAACCTGCGCGACATCCCCACCGACACCGTCGCCGGCAAACGCACCCTGGCGGTGCGGCTCGGTGACGCCCGCACCCGCCGGCTCTACCTCGCGCTCGTCGTAGCGGCCGCGGTGTGCGTCGTCCTCGTCGCCGCCTCCACCACCTGGTGGGCGCTGCTCGGCCTGGGCTTCCTCGCCCCGGCCACCCCGGGCGTCCGCACCGTGCTCGGCGGGGCCACCGGCCCGGCGCTGATCCCGGTGCTCCAGCAGACCGGCGTCGCCGAGCTCGCCTGGGCGGTCCTGGTGGCCGGCGCACTCGTGCTCGCCTGAGCCGCCCCCGCTTCAGCCACTGCGCGACGTAGGCTGGACGGCATGTTCAAGATCCTGCTCGTCCTGATCGTCCTCGGCTTCGTCCTGTGGCGCTTCCGGGTCCCGATCCTGGCCAAGATCCTCGGTCAGCCGCAGAGCCGCATCGAGCGTCAGCTCAACCGCCGCAAGGACTAGCTGTCGTCGTCCTCGCGCGAGCGCATCTCCTCGTAGCGAGCGGTGGCCCGACCTGCGCGCTCCTCCACGCGACGGGCCAGAGCCTCACGCGGGGCGCTGAGCACGAAGTACGACCCCACCCCGCTGATCGCGAAGGCCAGCAGCAGCGTGATCACCGGGTAGGGGCTGCCGAAGAGCAGCGCGGCCACCGCTGTGACCACCACCCAGGTGACGAGGAACAACGCGAGCCGAGCAAGGGTGTAGATCCAGAACTCCTTCACAGGGTTCAGGGTATGCCGTGACCACCAGGGGCCTACATTGGAGGGGTGCTGAAGTTCCTGTTCGTGCTGATCCTGTTCGCGGCGGCGACCTACCTGCTGATCCGTGTCTTCCAGAAGCGCGGCCTGATGCCCCAGACCCCGGCCTGGCCCAAGCGTCAGCCGCCCAAGCGGATGATCGCGCCGGACGACGACGAGGACTTCCTCCGTGACCTCGACCGCAAGAAGCGCGAGCCCGAGGACCCCGACTCCAAGCCGTAGCGCTCAGCCGCGGTCCTGAGAGCACAGCCGATTCGCCTGTGACACGAGCGGGTCAGGAGCGGCCGGCGGCCTTGAGGTCGCGACGCAGCTCCTTGGGGAGCGAGAAGATCAGCGACTCCTCGGCCGAGTGCACGGCCTTCGCGTCGGGGTAGCCCCGCTCGGAGAGATAGGCCAGAACTCCTTCGACGAGGGACTCCGGGACCGAGGCACCGGAGGTCACCGAGACCTTCTTGACCCCGTCGAGCCAGGCCTCGTCGATCTCGGAGACGTCGTCGACGCGGTAGGACGTCTTGGCGCCCGCGTCGAGGGCGACCTCGACGAGCCGGACCGAGTTGGAGGAGTTGGCGGAGCCGACCACGATCAGCAGGTCACAGTCCTGGGCGATGTCCTTGACGGCCAGCTGTCGGTTCTGGGTGGCGTAGCAGATGTCGTCGCTGGGCGGGTCGAGCAGCAGCGGGAACCGCTCGCGGATCGCCGCGACCGTCTCGAGGGTCTCGTCGACCGACAGCGTGGTCTGCGAGAGCCAGGCGACGCGCGCCGGGTCGCGGACGACGATGCCCGGCACGTCGGCAGGGCTCTGCACGAGCTGAATGTGCTCGGGCGCCTCGCCGGCGGTGCCCTCGACCTCCTCGTGGCCCTCGTGGCCGATGAGCAGGATGTCGTAGTCGTCGTCGGCGAAGCGCCGGGCCTCGTGGTGCACCTTGGTCACCAGCGGGCAGGTCGCGTCGATCGTCTTGAGCTCGCGCTCCTCGGCCTGGCGGTGCACCTCGGGCGAGACGCCGTGGGCCGAGAAGACGACAGTGGCGCCCTCGGGTACCTCGGCGAGCTCCTCGACGAAGATCGCGCCGCGCGACTCGAGGTCGGCCACGACGTGCTTGTTGTGCACGATCTGCTTGCGCACGTAGACCGGCGAGCCGTAGAGGTCGAGCGCCTTCTCCACCGTCACGACGGCCCGGTCGACGCCCGCGCAGTAGCCGCGGGGTGCGGCCAGCAGGACCGCCCGCTCGGCCTCGTCGGGGGTCAGGATCGCCGGGCTACCCAGATCGATGCTCATGGGCCTGAGTCTACGGGCCGCACGATGTGCGTTCGACCGGGTCGCTCAGCGACGCCTCAGCCTCTCCCCCCCGCCGCCGGCGAGACCCACCGGGGTCGGCACTAGTCGATCCGCTCGTAGAAAGCGACGTCCGCCCGGTTCTGCGACTGCGCGTCGAGCGGGTCGTCGCACCCGGAGACCCGGAGCGTGACCGTGCCCCGCTCCGCGATCACCGCCGACGTCGACTGTGACGAGACGCCTCCCATGACCAGGTCCCCGAGGACGCCGTCCCACTCGACGCGCGAGCGGCACCCGTCGCCCAGGCGGATCCCCACCACCGCGAGGACGGCGCCGAGGTCGTCAGGGGCGATCGTGTCGCTCGGGCCGTTCCCCAGCCCGGACGAGGAGGCCCGGGCCGCCAGCCGCCAGGCGTGACCGCCGTCCTCACGCAGGTCGGGGAAGTACCCGTCGGGTCCGTTGACCGTGTCGCCGGCGGCCAGGCCGTAGGTGCCGATCCCGATCCGCAGGGTCGGGTCGTCGACCAGCGGCCCGTTGCGCCCTTCAGTGACTCGGAGGGTGGTCGAGACGTCCTCACCCGGCTTCGTCGGGAAGGCCGCACCGCCGGCGGACGCCGGGTCCACCGGCACCACGTCGCCGCAACCGCCACCGGAGAGGAGTGCGCCCTTGTCACCGGTGTCGATGTGGAGGTAGGCGTTGGGCACCGCGCTGCGGCAGAAGAACTTGAGCGCGATGCCCCGACCGGTGGCGGTGGCCCCGTAGGAGACCTCCGCCTCGCCCGGCTCGCCCACAGCAGCGCCGAGGAGCTCCAGCCCGGCGACGTCCTCGCGGAAGGTGACGCCCTGCGACGTCACCCCGGCCGGGCGCTCCTCGCCGAGCGTGTAGACCGCCAGACCGACCGCGCCGCCGGCTGCCACGGCCTCGACCTCGGTGTCGTCCCCGGCCGGCACCAGCACCCAGTTGGTGAAGTCGGCATCGCCGAAGGCCACTGGATCGAGCAGGCCCGGGACGGTGATCGTGACCCGGTCGTCGTCGCCCGAGGTCGCCCAGGAGACGAGCCGCGGGTGGTCCGAGGCCGGCAGGTCGACCGAGACCCGGTCGCCCGTGGTCTCGGCACTCTGGGTCCAGTCGTAGGTGAAGCCGAGTGACGACAGCTGTGCGGGAGGCGTGAGGCCCACGACCGTGCCCGCGGGCTCCGGGGCCGCCTGGCGCGCCGCGTCAGGCAGCAGGGCCACTCCCCCGACCACGGCGAGCACGGCAGCGACGCCACCCGCAGCGACCGCCCGGCGGCGGCGTCGTACGACGCGCACCCGCTGGTGGACGGCGGCGGCTCGGGCTGACGTGCCGACGGTCGCGTCGGCGTGGTCGGCGTGGTCGGCGTGGTCGGCGTGGTGGCCCAGGGTGGTGCGGAGGTCGTCGAGGCTGTTCATGACGCATCCTTCGTCGTGCTCGGGTGGGAGTCGGTCGCGAGGGCCGGGTCGATGCGCAGCTTGGCGAGCGCGCGGCTGCACTGGCTCTTGACGGTGCCGACCGTGCAGCCGAGCACCTCGGCCGTCTGGGCCTCCGTGAGGTCCTCGAAGTAGCGCAGCACCACGACCGCCCGCTGGCGC
>NZ_JAXMNS010000189.1:0-6891 GCF_034670285.1 Nocardioides sp.
GTCGACGGCGCCCTGACCGACGCCGTCGCGGCCGACGGTCTCGTCGTGCTCGACTCCGCCGCTGCCGAGGACAAGGACGCCTACGTGGTGACGCGTGCGACCGCCGACGAGTTCGACCTGGTCTCGATCGGCGACCTCTCGGCGCTGGAGCCCTTCACCCTCGGCTCCAACCCGCAGTTCGGCGAGCTGGGCTACGGCATCCCCGGGCTGGCCGGCATCTACGGCGTCACCGACGTGAAGTTCCGTCCGATCGAGGACTTCGGCGGACCCGACACCGTCAAGGCCCTCGTCGACGACGCCGTCCAGGGGGCCGACATCTACACCACCTCGCCGGCCCTCGTCGAGGAGGACCTCGTCGTCCTCGAGGACCCGGAGAACATGATCTCCTCGCAGAACATCATCCCGCTGCTGTCGGAGCAGATCCTCACCGACGAGCTCGCCGACGTGCACAACGCCGTCTCCGCCGAGCTCGACACCGATGACCTGATCGCCCTGCGCGACCGGGTCGAGGGTGACGAGAAGGCGTCTGCCGAGACGGCCGCCGCTGACTGGCTCGCCGAGAACGGTCTCGTCTGACCCTCGGGGCTGCTGCAAGGCAGATTCACCGCTGAAGCGGAGAAGGTCCCGCTTCTGGTACGAAGTTCGGTACCGGAAGCGGGAGCTTCACCACGCGGGTCACATCGGTAAGTGGTGAATCTGCCACCGTGGCCGAGGTCAGTCGGTCAACGGCACGTCGCGGTGCCAGGACTGGGTGACGTACTTCGTCTTCCACCCCATCGAGGAGTACAGGTTGTCGGCTCCCGTGGAGGAGTCGGCGTCGACCTCGAGGCCGACGCGGTCACGATCGCGCGAAGCGGCGTCGGCGATGATCGTGCGGAGCAGGCCCTTGGCCACCCCGCGTCCGCGAGCCGCCTTCACGACACCGATGTAGGACACGTAGGAGCCGTCGGGGCTGCCCTCGCCGCCCTCGGAGACGGTGCCGACGAGCGCACCGGCAGGGATCGGCTTCTCACCGTCAGGCACATCGACGATCTCGGCGATCCACCAGTGGTCCCAGCGGTGGCCGGGGTCCTCGCGGAGGCGGAAGACGAACTCGTCGAAGGTCTCCTCCCACGAGTTGAAGTGGTCGCGGAACGACTCCTCGAGGATGTCGTGGACGTCGCGGAGGTCGTCCTCGTCGGGCAGCCCGGTGCCGGCGCGGCGCACCTTGCGGAACCGCACGCCGCGGTCCTCCCAGAGGTCCGGCGAGTCGACGAGGTCGGCCTCGGAGGCCTCCACGGGTCGGTTCATCTGCCACCAGGTGCGCACCTGCTCGAAGCCGGCGCCGCTGAGCCACTTCGCCTGGCGCTCGTCGCCCTCGAAGGCGCCGGTGTCGATCTGCTGGACGTCGAGACCGCGCGCCCCACCCAGCACCTTGGCCTGCTCGACCGCCCACTCGATGAGGACGTCGGAGCAGGCGCGGGCGACCCGGTCGGGCAGGTCGCGCTCGACGACGTGCACGAAGAGCATCCGGCCGCCGGCACGGTCGTGGACGCTGCCCCAGGCGTGGATCACGCCGGACGCATCGCGCACCACGACGTTCTCGCGCGTCAGCAGCCCCTGGGCGGAGACCTCCACGAGGACGTCGTCGACGCTGGCGCCGGCCCACCCGCGGCCGTGCCGCTCGTGAGCCCGTAGCAGGTGCGTCAGCCGCGCCAGGTCGGCGAGGTTGGCAGGATCGGGGGTGTCGATGGTCCAGTCGTCGTCGAGCGCCGCGGGGGGCTCCACGTCGAGCTCGTCGAGGTCACTCTCGAAACGAGAGTCCTCGGGGACCTGCACACGCCATTGCTGTCGTTCGTCGGCAACCACGCGTGAAGCCTACCGTCAGGCGTGACGGCGGCGAGGCGCACGCTGCCCCGCACGCCAGTCGGCGAGCACGACGTCGAGCTCCTGCTCGAGCTCGGCGACCCGCACGATCGCCAGCGCTGCGCGCTCCTCGGCGTCCTCGCGGCCCCGCGCGAGGCGGTCGCGCTCGGCGGTGACGAGACGGGCCGACTCCCGCTCGGTGGCCAGGTCGGCGCGCGCTCGGTCGAGCTCGGCCGACGCGTCGGCGATCCGGCTCTCGAGGCGCGTGATCGTCGCCTCGTGGCGGGCCAGGCGACCGCTGGTCTCGGCGACGTAGATCGCCTGCTCCGCACTGCGCTCCTGGGCCAAGGCGCGGTAGGCCTGCGCCTGCTCGGCGCGGTCGCGTGCGGCGTCGCGGCGCGACTCGACGACCTCGGCGTAGGTGATGCGCACACCGGCGGCACCGAGCGCCGTGGCGGCGAAGCCGGCGACCAGCGCCAGCGTGAGAGAGCCGCTCAGGGCCGCACCCAGGACCGCGACAGCGGCCAGGACGACGAGGGCGGAGGCGGTAGCGATCCGGGTGGAGCGCTGACGACGACGAGAGGGCCGAGCAGACGGGGAAGCCATGGCTACAAACTAAACGTCCGGGTCGTCGCGACGGACGCGACACGCACGCTCCAGCAGGAGCGAGACGATCACCACCATCGCTCCGGCCGCCGCTGCGGCGAGGGAGCGAAGCAGTCGCTGGTCGGCGAGCACAGCGGGATCGCCGACCCAGCTCAGGGCGTAGCCGAGGTAGCCGCCGGCGGCCAGGGCGCCGACGTACGCACTCGCGCGGGCGAGCACGAGGCGGTTGAACCCGTGCTGGGGGTCGAGCCGCTCGCGGCGCACGTGCACGACGCGCCACGTCGCCCAGGCGGTTGCCCCGACGATCGCCGCCACCAGGAGCAGCAGGACCGGCTGGGTCCAGGTGATGATCGGCGGCGTGCCGAACCGGTCGGTCAACGGGTGGACGAGCCAGCCGCCGGTCAGGCCGACGACGGCCCACACCGCCAGGGTCGCGGCCGCGGTGGGCCGCAGCGACCCGTTGTCAGGCTCCACGTGCTGGTTCGACCGGCTGACGGCTGTTGACTGTCGGCTGACTGGCGGCTGTCGGGCGTCAGTTGACGTCGAGGGTGAGGTCTTCGCGCAGCGTGACCGAGTCGAGGCCAAGGTTGGCCAGCAGGTCGGCCACCGAGCCGAAGCCCGGCAGCTCGGCGTCGGGCTCGAGGTCGAACCACGGCTTGAGCACGAAGGCGCGCTCAGCGGCGCGGGGGTGCGGCAGGCGCAGCGCCTCGGTGTCGCTGCGGCGGTCACCGACGACGATCAGGTCGACGTCCAGGGTGCGCGGCGCGTTGGCGACGTCGCCACGCTCGCGGGCGAAGGCGTCCTCGACGGCCAGCGCGCGGTCCATCAGCCGGTTGGCCGCCAGGGTGGTGTCGGCGAGCAGCACCGCGTTGAGGAAGTTCTTCGAACCCTCGGGGCAGCCGACGGGCTCGGTCTCGTAGACCGGCGAGACGCCGGTGACCCAGACGTCGGGGGTGTCGGCGATCGCGTCGACAGCGCCCTGGAGGGTCGCGAGTCGCTCGCCGAGGTTGGAGCCGAGGGAGATCACGACCCTGCGGATCGGACGCATCTCCCCGGTGAGGGTGTCGGCGTCGACGATGTAGGGGTTGGGGGTCTCAGTCACGGGTGCCTTCTTGCGTTCGGGTGATCGTCAGCGTCACGTCAGCGAATGTGGCCTCGATGGGAGCGTCCGGCTTGTGAACGCTGACCCGGGCCCATTCAACACGACCGTCGGTGAGACAGACAGACGCGATGCGTTGGGCCAGGGTCTCGATCAGGTCGACCGGCTCCGACTCCACGGCAGCTTTCACCGAGTTCACGAGGGTTCCGTAGTCGAGGGTGTCGCGCAAGTCATCGCTCTGCGCGGCGCGCGCGGTGTCGAGTCCGAGCACGAGGTCGACGACGAACGTCTGGCCGTCGCGCTTCTCGAAGTCGAAGACACCGTGATGGCCGAAGCACTCGATGCCGAGCACGGCGAGCTCGTCGGTCATCTCACGCCTCGCTGCTCGCCCCCGAGGGAGCCGATCTCGTCTTGTGCCACAGGCGCAGCACATCACGAGTGCCGATCACGTCGTGCACCCGGACCCCCCACACGGCTCGCTCAGCCAGCACCAGCGTCAGGGCGTGCCCGGCGACCTCCCGCTCCCCCACCGGGCGCGGGGTGCCGTCCTCGTCGGCGAGGAGGGCACCGAGGAACGACTTGCGACTCGCCCCGACCAGGAGCGGGAACCCGAGGCCGTGCAGAGCACCCCCCGGGACGAGGGCCGCGACGAGGTCCCAGTTGTGCTCGGCCCGCTTGGCGAAGCCCAGACCGGGGTCGAGCACGATCCGCTGGTCACTGATGCCCGCGGCGCGGGCGACCTCGACCCGCTCGGCCAGCTCGCGACAGACCCCGCCCACGACGCCACCGGGGCCGTCGTAGACCGCGAGCCGGTCCATCCGGTCGGCGTGCGCCCGCCAGTGCATCGCGACGTACGTCGCGTCCGCCGCGGCCACGACCGCGAGGATCTCGGGGTCGGCCAGTCCGCCGGACACGTCGTTGACGACCGTGGCGCCGGCCTCGAGTGCCGCGGCGGCGACCTCGGAGCGCATCGTGTCGACCGAGACCACGGCGCCGGCAGCGGCGAGCCCGGCGATCACGGGCACGACACGCTCCAGCTCTTCCGAGACCAGGGGTCGGGTGGCGCCCGGACGCGTCGACTCCCCGCCGATGTCGAGAATGTCTGCGCCCTCGTCGAGCAGCCGGAGACCGTGTGCCAGCGCGGCGTCGGTGTCGGCGTGGCGGCCGCCGTCCGAGAACGAGTCCGGGGTGACGTTCACGACGCCCATCACCAGGGGGCCGTCGGCAGAGCTCCCCGCGATCACTGGGTCCGATCGGACCATGCTCAGCGCACCGAGGTGTCCATGTCGGCCCAGCCCACCAGCAAGTGGTGGTCGGAGACCGTCCGGATGATGCGCAGCTTGCGACGGGTGTGAGCACCCGCGCGGTTGGCGGAGAAGAAGATGTAGTCGATCTTGACCGGCCGGTTGTCGATCGTGCGGCGCGCGCACTGGCACTGTCGGTCACCGGAGTGCAGCTCGGCCGCCTCTCGGAACGAGCCCTTCCCACCGCGCTTGTAGAGGAAGCGCATCGTGCGCCGGTTGGGCTCGGCGTTGAAGTCGCCGCCCAGCAGCACCACGTCGTCCTGGGCGATCCAGGACGCTGCGACCTGGGAGGTCTCGCGGGCCTGCAGGGTGCGGGTGCGGACGTCCTCGCGGCTCTGCGGGGCGATCAGGTGCGCCGAGCAGGCTCGGTGTCGTACGACGTCGATCCAGGCGACGCAGGCGAGGCCGGCGTTGTCGCTGTTCACTCGCTGGTGGTCGAAGACCACCGTCGAGGAGCCACCCGTCGGGGCCCCGGTCCAGATCGCGAGGTTGCCGACCTTGCGGCGCAGCCCGAGGGTGTCACCGCCGTAGCCCCGGTTCTGGCACCGGTCACGGTTGCGCTCGGGGATGTAGGAGATCGTCCATTCGGGGTGCTGGCTCCGCACGTCGGCGGCCTGCCACCAGCACACTTCCTGCAGGAGGATCACCTCGGCCTTGCTGCGCCGCGCGATCTTGAAGGACCGCTGGAGCGCCGCCGTACGTTTTTCGATGTTGTGGCTCACGACCCGGACCCGCGTGGGAGCCTGCACCGCCGACGGGACACCGCCGCGCCGAGAGACGCCCGGCTCGGCGTCGGCCGGGGCCGAGGCGAGCAGCGGCACCACCAGCACGAGGGCCAGGACCCACATCGTTGCGACCAGGACCGAGGTCAGGATCGGGGCCAGGACCGGGGCCAGGATCGGGCTCGGTGCCGCACGCACGAGCGACCTCCGGGTCGTCCGATACATCGGGCAACTCCTCGTTCGGCGGCGGGCAGTGGTCACGAAACTAGCGGTCCTGCGTCCGCTTGTCGCAAGAACCGACCGGATCGTGGCCAGGAGTGTGGCCAGGAGTACTGCGGATCAGAGTTTCGGCTCGGGCATCGGGCCGAAGTCGGCCAGGCAGCCCGCGCCTGCGCAGTCACCCAGCAGGAAGGTGCGTTGCTCGATCTCGTCGAGCACCAGCGCGTAGCGCGGGTCGTCGGCGCGGTTGCGGAGCTCGAAGGGGTCGCGCCCGCGGTCGTAGAGCTCGACGAACCCGTCGTTCTCGTAGCGGGCGTAGGAGAAGCGAGAGGTCCGCGCTCCGCGGAACCACCAGCCGGTCGGGAACCGGCTGAGGTTGCTCGCGCCGGCCTGCACGAGCAGGGTGCGATCGTCGAGGAGCTCGGTGCGCAGGCTGCGCTCGACGTCGATGGGCTGACCGTCGACCATGACGGCCGGGGTGGCACCCGCGAGCTCGGCGAAGGTCGGGGCGAGGTCGATCATCGCGGCCGACTGGGAGTTCTGCACCCCCTGAGGCAGGTCGAGCCCCGCCATCAGCAGGGGCACGCGCACCGCCTCGTCGTAGCCGAGGATCTTGCCCTGGTAGCGGTGCTCCCCCATCAGGTACCCGTTGTCGGAGGTGAAGACGACCAGGGTGTTGGAGGCGGAGCCGCTCTCGCGCAGAGCCGTGACGATGCGCTCGACGCCCTCGTCGACGGCAGCCAGGGCGCCGGCGCGAGCGCGCTGCAGGGTGTCGACGCGCTCGGCGGGGACCTTGTCGCGACGGGCGATGAACGGCGGCTTGTCGGCGACGTTGCGCTCGTTGTAGGACGGCTTCTTGCGCGATCGGGCCTTCAGGTTCTTGTACTTCGACTGGTGACGCTCGGCGACCACCGGCGGGAACCTGCACCCGCCGACCTCCTTGCGCACCGGGCACCGGCCGTGCGGCCCGATGAAGGAGGTCCACAGGAAGAACGGCGATCCCTGGGCCGACATCTCCTTGATGAGCGCCGAGCTGCGTCGGGCGAGATAGTCGGAGTGGTAGGCCCGGGGCCGGAACTTCGCGCCGTTGTTGTAC
>NZ_JAXMNS010000190.1:0-6875 GCF_034670285.1 Nocardioides sp.
CCGCCAGGACGCGGGCAATCTCCGGTTCATCGTCTCGCCCCGGGGCAACCAACGCCAAGGCGGCAAGCTCATCGAGGGCGCCCATGGCCAGCAGGCGCTCGGCACGAGCCACCAGAAGCGCGCCTTCGGTCGGCAGGTCAGCCGGTGCAGGTCCCGAGGACAGCAGCAGACGGCGCTGGAGATCGCGCAGAGCCCGGCTGTCGGGCGCGGCCGGCAGCAACGCGACCAGACGAAGCGCGATCGGTCCGGGCGTTCCTGCCCACAGATCCGTGCGCAGCCCGCCGCTGTCCGGCGTCAGCGATCCGGCGGCGTCGACGGTCAGTCGCTTCAGACCCTCGATCCGGATTGAGCCATCCGCCGTGGTTCGGGGGGCCGCACGTTCCGGGATCGGCTGAAGGATCGGCGGAGGGGCCGGCGGCGTCACCAGCGTATCATTACCGGGGGAAAGCGGCGTCGGCGGTCCCAGCAGGATCGGGCCGCGCGTCTGGGCTTGGGGCATGTTCGGATCGACGAGCGCCGAGGCAACGAGCAATCCGAGTCCGACGAGCAGGCGCATACCGTTTCTACTTCGGCAGGCGGTCATTCGGGATCACTTTCTGGACGGGCGCGGTCGGCGGCGGAATATCCCAGGTCATCAGGAACGCGGCACCGCCCCCAAAAAGCAGGACCAGGACTACCAGCAGGACGGCGAGAAAACGCATGGCCAAAGGCCTATCCGGTGAACAGTTCCGCACAACGACGGGCCCGAAGCCCTGCCGGCCGGCCGAGCCCAGTATGGCGACCGCCGCGAAGCGTGTGGTACCGTCGGACTATGGCGCGACCACGGCACTGTACCGATCGAGGGAATCCGACGCAACGCGAGGCGAAACCGCCGCGCTCTGCGGGAGATCTCCCATGAGCTCGGCCAGCGAAGCCCGGATGGACGCGCCCGAATCGAGCCCGGCGGTCGTGATCTCGCCGCCACACGTCACCCGATTGCCGAGAACCCTGGTCCTGGTTGGCCTGATGGGAGCCGGCAAGAGCAGCATCGGACGGCGCCTGGCCCAGCGCTTCGGCGTCGACTTCCTGGATGCCGACGTCGAGATCGAGACCGCTGCCGGGCGCACCATTCCCGAAATCTTCGAGGAACTTGGCGAAGCCGCGTTCCGGGACGGCGAGCGGCGCGTGATCCGACGATTGCTGGAGGACCGCACGCCCCATGTCCTGGCCACCGGCGGCGGCGCCTTCATGGCTGCCGATACCCGCGCTGTCATACGGGAAAAGGGTATGTCGTTGTGGCTGAAGGCGGATATCGACACGCTTTACGAACGGGTATCCCGGCGTTCCAACCGCCCGCTGCTCAAGACAGCCGACCCGAAAGAGACACTGCGCGGCCTGATGGCCGTCCGCTACCCGGTCTATGCCGAAGCCGACATCCTGGTCGAAACCCGTCGGGTTCCCATTGAGACGACCGTCGATAAGGTCTATCAGGCAGTGATCGCGCATCTGAACCAGTGAAGCCTGTCGCACCATGAGTGCTGTCGAGATCGTCCAGATCGACCTCGCCGACCGCCGCTACGCCATTCACGTCGGTGCCGGGCTGCTGAATCGCGCCGGTGACGCGCTGGCCGATCTGGTGTCGGGCCGCAAGGTCGCAGTCGTCGCCGACGAGACCGTGGCGGCCCTTCACCTGCCCGCGTTGATACAGTCGCTGCGAGGCGTCGCGTCCGTCGTTCACACCCTGACGGTGCCTTCGGGCGAGTCGGCGAAGTCGATGGACGGCGTCGCCGACCTGCTGGACCGCCTGCTCGCCCTCGGCATCGACCGTCGGACCGTCGTGATCGCCCTCGGCGGCGGGGTGACCGGCGACCTTGCAGGATTCGCGGCGGCAATCGCCCTGCGCGGCCTCGATTTCATTCAGATCCCGACCACCCTGCTGGCCCAGGTCGACAGCTCGGTCGGCGGCAAGACCGGCGTCAACACCGCCGCCGGGAAGAACCTGGTCGGCTCCTTCCACGAGCCGGCCGGCGTGCTCTGCGACCTGTCGCTGCTCGAGACGCTGCCCCGCGACGAGCTCGTCGCCGGGCTCGGCGAGGTCGTGAAGTGCGGTTTCATCGCCGACCCCGAGATCCTGCGTCTCGTCGAGACGACCGACCCCGAGACGCTCGTCGCCTCCTCCCCGGTGCTGCGTGAGCTCGTGGAGCGCGCGATCCGCGTCAAGATCGACGTCGTCGTCGCCGACCTCAAGGAGGCCGGCGGGAGCGAGCTGACCGGCGCGCACCCCGGCCGCGAGGCGCTCAACTACGGCCACACCCTGGCGCACGCGATCGAGCGTGCCGAGGACTACGAGATCCGCCACGGCGAGGCCGTCGCGATCGGTTGCGTGTTCGTCGCCGAGCTGGCGCACCGCGCGTCGGGCTTGTCGGCCGAGATCGTCGAGCGGCACCGCGAAGCCTTCTCGCGCGTCGGCCTGCCCACGTCGTACGAGGGCGCAGGCTTCGAGGAGCTGCTGGCCACGATGCGGCTCGACAAGAAGTCGCGCGGCAACCAGCTGCGCTTCGTGGTGCTCTCCGACGTCGGGGTGCCGACGGTGCTCGCCGGGCCCTCGGAGGACGACCTCCGGGCGGCGTTCGTCGCGATGAGCGAGGGCTGACCGATGCGGGTGCTCGTGCTCAACGGACCCAACCTGGGTCGCCTCGGGCGTCGCCAGCCCGAGATCTACGGCTCGACGACCTACGCCGAGCTCGTCGAGCTGTGCGTGGGCTGGGCCCGCGAGGTCGGGCTCGAGGCCGACGTGCGCCAGACCAACCACGAGGGCGAGCTGCTCGACTGGCTCAACACCGCCGCCGACGAGGCCACCCCGGTGATTCTCAACGCGGCCGCCTGGACCCATTACTCCTACGCGCTCTTCGACGCCTGCGCGCAGCTCGAGGCCCCGCTGGTCGAGGTGCACATCTCCGACCCGACCCAGCGGCCAGAGGTGTTCCGCCATACCTCGGTCGTCACGCCCCACGCCGCGCGCGTCATCGCAGGCCAGGGCGTCGACGGCTACCGCCAGGCTCTCGAGGTCGTCGCCACCCTCGGGCCCGACTCAGGAATGGGACGGGCCACGGGGGAGCGATAGACTTCGCTGCTGTTGCCCAGCAGCGCTGCACAGCGCGCCGCGGGCGACCTCCCGATCCTCGACTGAGAAGGCTGACCTGCGCGCATGGCAACCACGAACGACCTGAAAAACGGCATGGTGCTCAACATCGACAAGCAGCTCTGGGCTGTCGTGGAGTTCCAGCACGTCAAGCCGGGCAAGGGTCCTGCGTTCGTGCGCACCAAGCTCAAGAACGTCGAGTCCAACAAGACCGTCGACAAGACGTTCAACGCCGGCACCAAGGTCGAGACCGCCACCGTCGACCGTCGCACGATGCAGTACCTCTACAACGACGGCACGTCGTTCGTCTTCATGGACGTCTCCAACTACGAGCAGCTCGAGATCGCTCCCGAGATCGTCGGAGGCAACGCCAACTTCCTCCTCGAGAACCAGGAAGCCGTCGTGGCGACCAACGAGGGCCGCGTGCTCTTCATCGAGCTGCCCGCCTCGGTCGAGCTGACCGTTGCCTTCACCGAGCCCGGTCTCGCCGGCGACTCCGCGACCGGCCGCACCAAGCCCGCCACGCTCGAGACCGACCACGAGATCCAGGTCCCGCTCTTCATCAACCAGGGCGAGAAGATCAAGGTCGACACTCGCGACTCCTCCTACATGGGTCGCGTCAAGGGCTGACGCCCGACGACGAGCTGACACCGTGGGAGCACGATCGAAAGCCCGCAAGCGGGCCCTGGACATGTTGTACGCCGCCGACCTGCGCGGGGAGTCGGCCACCGACGCCCTCGAGCGCGCCATCGAGGCCGGTGAGGGCCCGACCAACGCCTACACCGCGAGCCTGGTGCGCGGGGTGATGGACAACGTCACCCGTATCGACGAGCTGCTCGCCGACTTCTCCGAGGGCTGGACCCTCGAGCGGATGCCGGCCGTCGACCGCAACGTCCTGCGTCTGGGCGTGTGGGAGATCCTGTACGCCGACGACGTCCCCGACGCCGTCGCCGTCTCGGAGGCCGCCACCCTCGTGCGCGAGCTCTCCACCGACGACTCGCCGTCGTTCGTCAACGGCATCCTGGGCGCGATCCAGAAGCAGAAGGCGACGCTCACCCAGTCCTGACCGGGCTCTGAGCAGGGCTCGCCTCGATGGGTCGACGTGTCGACCCCACGGGGGAGGGCAGGCTCTCGAGCAGGCCCTAGGTTGGGGCGATGAGCACTGAAGTCGATCTGATCGTCGTGGGCCTCGGCCCGGGAGCCGAGTCGCTGGTCACCGGAGCCGTCGAGGCCGGGCTGACCGTGGTGGCCGTCGAGAAGCACCTGGTCGGCGGTGAGTGCCCCTACTACGGGTGCGTCCCGTCGAAGATGATGGTGCGAGCCGGCGATGCCCTGGCCGAGGCCGCGCGGGTCAACCAGGTCGCCGGGGAGGCGACCGTGGTGCCCAGCTGGGCGCCGGTGGCCGCGCGGATCACCGACGAGGCGACGTCCGGCTGGGACGACGCCACCGCGGTGACGCGCCTCGAGGACGCCGGCGCCACCGTCGTGCACGGGGTCGGCAGGCTGACCGGTGCCCGGCAGGTGGAGGTCACCCTCCCCGACGGCTCGACACGTTCCTACTCAGCCACGAAGGGCGTCGTGCTCAACCCCGGCACCCGCCCGGCCGCACCGCCGATCGACGGGCTCGAGGGCACGCCGTACTGGACCAACCGTGACGCCGTGCAGGTGACCGACCTGCCGGGCTCGCTCGTCGTGCTCGGCGGCGGGCCGATCGGGTGCGAGATGGCGCAGGCCATGGCGAGGTTCGGGGTGCGCGTCACCCTGGTCCAGCGCGGCGACACGCTGCTGCCGGGGGACGAGCCCGAGGCCGGCGCCCTGCTGGAGGAGGTGCTCATCGGCGAGGGGATGCGCGTGATGACCGGAGCAGACGCCAGCTCGGTCAGCTACGCCGACGGCGCGTTCACCATCGGGCTCTCCTCAGGTGAGCAGGTGGTCTCCGACAAGCTCCTCGTGGCTGCCGGCCGGACGCCCAATCTCGACGACGTCGGGCTCGAGACCGTGGGCCTGGACCCCAGCGCCCGGACGCTGGAGACCGACGAGCGCCTGCGGGTGAAGGGTGCCGAGGGGCTGTGGGCGCTGGGCGACGTCACCGGTGAGGGTGCCTACACCCATGTGGCGATGTATCAGGCGTCCATCGCGCTGCGCGACCTGCTCGACGAGGACGGCGCAGCCGCGCGCTACCACGCGGTCCCGCACACGACGTTCACCGATCCTGAGGTCGGTGGCGTGGGCCTCACCGAGGAGAAGGCGCGCGACGCCGGGCTCTCGGTGCGGGTCGGCTCGGTGCAGCTCGACCAGACCTCCCGCGGCTTCACCCACGGACCCGGTGCCCGCGGCGTGATCAAGGTGGTCGAGGACGCCGATCGCGGCGTGCTCGTCGGCGCCACGGCGATGGGGCCGGCCGGGGGCGAGATCCTCGGCTTCCTCGCTCTTGCCGTGCATGCCGAGGTGCCCGTGGCAACCATGAAGACCATGATCTACGCCTACCCGACCTTTCACCGCGCCATCGAGAGCGCCCTCGGAGACCTTTCATGAGTGACAGCAAGGCCCGCGAGGCCCACCAGAGCGACATCGTCGACAAGATCGCCGGGGCCGGGCTGATCGCCTACGGCGTCGTGCACCTGCTGATCGGCTGGCTCGCGGTGCAGCTGGCGCTCGGTGATCGTGAGGGCGGTGCCTCGAGCACGGGAGCGGTCAAGCAGCTGGCCGAGCAGCCGTTCGGCAAGTTCTTGGTCTGGGCGCTCGCGCTGGGCCTGGTGCTGCTCGTCGTGTGGCGCCTCGTCGAGGCCGCCCTGGGCTACCGCGACGAGGACGACCCCAAGCGGCTGTTCAAGCGACTGCTCTCCGCCGGGAAGGCGATCGTCTACACCGGTATCGCCTACAGCGCGATCAGCATCGCGACGGGCTCGTCCTCCGGTGGGGGCGGCAAGGGCGGAAGCGGCGGCGGGGGCGGCAGTACCGACTCGATGACGGCGACGCTGATGAACAACCCCGGCGGGCAGCTGCTCGTCGGCGCGATCGGCGTCGGAATCATCGCCGCCGGCGTGGGTCTGCTCGTGGTCGCCTACCGGGAGTCCTACCTGGATCGCCTCGACGACCAGGGACTCCGCGGCAGCAGTGGCACGACGTACAAGTGGCTGGGCCGCGCCGGGCACGTCGCCAAGGGGCTCTCGTACATGGTGGTCGGCGGCCTGTTCCTCTATGCAGCGGCCACGCACGAGGCCAAGAAGTCCGGCGGACTCGACCAGGCGCTGCGCACCGTGCTCGAGCAGCCCTTCGGGCCCGTGCTCCTCGCCGCGATCGGTCTGGGGTTCGCTGCCTACGGGCTGTTCTGCTTCGCCACCGTGCGGCACCTGGACCGCTGATCGTCGCCGCCCGAGAGGTTTGATCGGGCGTCGCAGTGGACATGAGGGCAGGAGCCCCTGGGCCGCTCGGCGGCCCGACCCCACCCGTAGGAGCACCATGAGCGAGCCGTCGCACCATCCGCAACGGACCGACACCAGCGATCGCCTGTACACCCCGGAGGAGCTGGACGCCTACGCGCGTGAGCAGGCCGCAGGGTTCGCGCCGCGCCGCGTCGCCGCCCAGGACCGGATCGGCGGTGACCCGCTGACCGACCCGATCCCCGGTTGGCCCTCGATGGTGCCGGCGGCTGCGGAAGTCGTCGTGGACGTCGCCCGCGAGACCGCTGGTGCCCCCGAGGCCACGGACTCCCCGGAGGCCCCCGCGGCGCCATGGACGCCGGAGCCCGACG
>NZ_JAXMNS010000191.1:0-6869 GCF_034670285.1 Nocardioides sp.
GTTTCGCCGAGGAGGGCGCCTCGGTCGCCATCGTCGACCTGGACGAGGCCGCCGCCTCCGAGGCCGCGGGCCGCCTGCCCCTCGTCGACGGCGCCAAGGCTGCCGGCATCGGCGCCGACGTGAGCAACGGGGACTCCGTCGAGGCCGCGGTCACCCGCGTCGTCGAGGAGCTCGGCGGCATGAACCTCTACTTCGTCCACGCCGACGGTCACATCGTGACCCCCGGGACCGGCACGATCCTCGAGGGCATCACCCGGGCCAGCATCATCGAGCTGGCCCAGAAGGCCGGTCACCGCGTCGAGGAGCGGCGCTTCTCGATCGACGAGTGGCGCGACGGCGTGGCGAGCGGCGAAATCACCGAGATCTTCGCCTGCGGCACGGCCGCGGTGGTCACCCCGGTCGGCGAGCTGCTCTGGGACGGCGGCTCGGTGCCGAGCGTGCCCGCCGGCACCGTCGCCGAGCAGCTGCGGGCCCAGCTGGTCGACATCCAGTTCGGGCGGGCCGAGGACTCCTTCGGCTGGATGCACCGCATCGTCTGAGTCGGGGAGCCGCTGCGCGTCACACGTCAGGCGCGAGCGTCGTCAGCGGTAGCCTCGATCCGTGACGACCCAGCCGCACCAGCCGCAGCCCCAGGTGGGTGACTACTCGCTGCTGGCCAAGATCGGCGAGGGCGGCATGGGCGTCGTGCACCTCGCCCGACGCCCCGGCGGCGACCGGGTCGCGCTCAAGGTGCTGCGGCCCCACATCGTCGGCGACGACGAGGCCCGGCAGCGCCTGGCGCGCGAGGTCGCCTCGCTCTCCCGGATCCGCAGCCGGTGGGTCGCCGAGATCCTCGACGCAGACCCGTGGGCCCCGGTGCCCTACGTCGCGACCCGCTACGTGCCCGGCCTCTCCCTGCACGACCACGTGCTGCAGGAGGGAGTGATCGAGGGCGACGACCTGCTCTGGTTCGCTGCCTGCCTGGCCGAGGGGCTCTCCT
Organism: Nocardioides sp.; assembly: GCF_034670285.1. Lineage (GTDB taxonomy): Bacteria > Actinomycetota > Actinomycetes > Propionibacteriales > Nocardioidaceae > Nocardioides. Next base: position 980 of record NZ_JAXMNS010000191.1, read on the forward strand.
CGATCCACGGGGTAGGTGTGTTGCACCGCGACATCAAGCCGTCCAACGTGCTGATGGAGGGTCGCACGCCTATCGTCATCGACTTCGGGCTGGCGCGGGTCGCCGACGACCCCAAGCTCACCCACACCGGCTGGCTCCTCGGCACTCCTGGCTACCTCGCCCCCGAGATCCTCTACGGCGAGGACGCCACGGCCGCCTCCGACGTGCACTCCTGGGCGGCCACGGTCGCCTTCGCGGCGACCGGCCGCTCGCCGTTCGGTCGAGGGCCGTCGATGGCGATCATGGACCGTGTCCGCCGCGGCGAGCACGACCTCACCGGGCTGGAGGGTCCGCTGCTCGACGTCGTCGAGGCCGCCCTCGACCCGGAGGCCGGACGCCGTCCCACCCTGGAGGCGATCCTCGCCTGGCTACGACCGCAGACGACCCAGCCCTCACCGGTGCTCGCAGCGGCGCCGACCGTCGCCGAGCGCGTCGGGCCGGCCGGCACCCGCCTGCTGACGACGGTGCTGCCGGACTCGCCGCGGGCGTACCCGCCACCGACGTCCACGCCACCGCCGCCACCGCCCCACCCCTACCCCCACGCGGGCTTCGCCGAGGAGTCCGAGGAGCCCGAGACACCGCGCGTCCCCCTGGGGGAGCGGCTGCGGCGCTCGGTCGTGGTGCTCGCCGGAGCCGTGCTCGTCGGCGCCGTGTGCGCCGCCGTGCCCTGGGTCGCGCTCGCGGTGCTGGTCGTCGCGGTGTGGCTGCTGCGCAGCGGCTCAATTGCCGCCAGCCGGGTGGAGCAGCGGCGGCAGGTGCGCGGTCGACGGTGGTACGACGCCCCGCAGCTGCTCGTCAACGCGCCGTGGCACCTGGTGCAGTCGATTCCCTCGACCATCATGCTGCTGCTCTGGAGCGCCGGGCTCGCGGCTGCGGTCGGACTGGTCTGCTACGCCGTCACCGCACCGTTGGGCTGGTCGCTCTTCGGCAGCGGCGTGGTGCTCGCCCTGTCGCTGTGGTGGGGTCCGGGAGGGAGCCGCGTGCGCTCACCGCTGCGGCGTCTGGTCAACCCCGCGAGTCGCTCGGCCGGCACCTGGCTGATCACCGTGGCGGTGCTGCTGGGGATCTCCGCTGCCGTCGGTGGTTGGGTGCTGACCAACGACGTCACGTGGACACCCGCTGCCGGCGTGCCGTTCGTGCCCTGAGGCGGCCCTCGTGCACGCGCGCACGCCGCCCGGATCCTGGGATGCCCGGCACGCCTCGAGCCCGCGTGGCACGATGGGGGCGTGCCTCACCGCGACATCATCATTCGCTAGCGCATCGAGCAGCCTGCTCGATGCGCCAACCTCTCGTGCCACGGGAGGTTTTTTTGTTGCCTGGGTGAAGTCGCTCCGGCACCCGTTCCGCCCCCGCCCGACCGCCACTCGAAAGTGATCCGATGGACTTGCACGGCGCCTTCCACGTCTACGACACCACCCTGCGCGACGGCGCGCAGCAGGAGGGGCTCAACCTCTCGGTCGCCGACAAGCTCTCGATCGCCCGCCAGCTCGACGGGCTCGGCGTCGGCTACATCGAGGGCGGTTGGCCGGGGGCCAACCCCAAGGACACCGAGTTCTTCCGTCGCGCCACGACCGAGCTCGACCTGCACCACGCCAAGCTCGCGGCCTTCGGGTCGACCCGCAAGGCCGGCGTCCGCGCTGCCGACGACCCCCAGGTCGCGGCCCTGCGCGACAGCGGCGCCTCGGTGGTCACGCTGGTCGCCAAGTCGCACGACCGGCACGTCGAGCTGGCGCTGCGCACGACGCTCGAGGAGAACCTCGAGATGATCCGCGACACCGTCTCCCACCTCCGCGCCGAGGGACAGCAGGTCTTCCTCGACGCCGAGCACTTCTTCGACGGCTACCGCCGCAACCGTGACTACGCCCTCGAGGTCCTGCGCACGGCGTACGACGCCGGGGCCGACGTGATCGCGCTGTGCGACACCAACGGCGGCATGCTGCCGACGTGGGTCGCCGACGTGGTGCACGACGTCATCGAGACGACGGCCGTGCGGGTCGGGATTCACTGCCACAACGACACCGGGTGCGCGGTCGCCAACACGCTGGCCGCCGTCGACGCCGGTGCCACGCACGTGCAGGGCTGCATCAACGGGTACGGCGAGCGCACCGGCAACGCCGACCTCGTCACGGTCGTCGCCAACCTGCAGCTCAAGCTCGACCGGCAGGTGCTGCCCGAGGGGCTGCTCGCGGAGTCGACGCGCATCGCCCACGCCGTCGCCGAGGTCACCAACGTGCCGCCGGCCTCGCGCCAGCCCTACGTCGGCACGTCGGCGTTCGCCCACAAGGCGGGCCTGCACGCCAGCGCGATCAAGATCGACCCCAACCTCTACCAGCACATGGACCCGGTGGGTGTCGGCAACGACATGAGGTTGCTGGTCTCCGACATGGCGGGTCGTGCCTCGATCGAGCTCAAGGGCCGCGAGCTCGGCTTCGACCTGTCCGGTGACAAGGACGTCGTGACGCGGGTGACCGCGCGGGTCAAGGAGATGGAGCAGGGCGGCTACACCTTCGAGGCCGCTGACGCCTCCTTCGAGCTGCTCCTGGTGGAGGAGGTCGAGGGGCGCCGCCCGTCGTACTTCGACGTCGAGTCGTGGCGCGTCATCACCGAGACCCTCACCCACCGTGAGGAGTCGGAGGAGGCGGTCTCGGAGGCGACGGTCAAGCTCAAGGCCGCCGACGTGCGCTACGTCGTCACCGGCGAGGGCAACGGCCCGGTCAACGCGCTCGACTCCGCGCTGCGCACCGCCATCGGCCAGGCCTACCCGGCGGTCGCGAAGTTCGAGCTGATCGACTACAAGGTGCGCATCCTCGACCAGGGCCACGGCACGGACGCGATCACCCGGGTCCTCATCGAGACCACCGACGGCGTCTCCTCGTGGGTCACCGTCGGAGTCGGCCACAACGTCATCGAGGCGTCCTGGGGCGCCCTCGTCGACGGCCTCACCTACGGGTTGCGCCGCCACCACTCCGACTGACCCGGAGCGGCTGGTCGCGGGTCAGCAGCTGACTTCGAGCGTGCCGGAGGTCGTCAGGTCGGTGGTCTCGGTGTCCACGCCGGCATCTGGAGAACCATTCATCGAGGCCAGGCAAGGCCCCCACCCCTGACAAGGGTGGTTGCGTTGACGGAGCGGGACCGGTGAGCGCATCCTCGGGCTAGGGTCGCCGACATGAGTGCGCTTCACGATCTCTCGGGGCTCGAGCAGGGTGCGTTGATCGCGGCAGGTGAGCTCAGCTCGGTCGAGCTGACGGAGCACTACCTCGACCGCGCCGAACGGCTCGACGACGTGGGTGCGTTCGTGACCCTGAGCGCAGACCTGGCTCGCGAGCAGGCGCGTCGAGCCGATGCCGCGTCGCCTGGTGCGACGACGAGGTCGCCGCTGCACGGCGTGCCCACGGCGATCAAGGACCTCAACCTCACCGCCGGGGTGCGCACCACCTTCGGCTCCGCGGCGTACGCCGACTTCGTGCCCGACGTCTCCGACGCCGTCACCGAGGCGATCGAGGCGGCCGCGATGCCGAGCATCGGCAAGACGAGCACGCCGGAGTTCGGCTCGCCCTGCTACACCGAGCCCGAGGGCGCGATGCCCGCGGTGACGCCGTGGGACCGCACCCGGATGGCCGGCGGGTCGTCCGGCGGAGCCGCGGCGGCGGTGGCGGCAGGTCTCGTGCCGCTCGCCCAGGGGTCGGACGGCGGCGGGTCGATCAGGATCCCGGCCTCGTGCTGCGGGCTCGTCGGGCTCAAGCCGTCACGCGGTCGCATCAGCGCCTACCCGTCGTACGGCGACCCGGTCGGGCTCGCGACGTCCGGCAGCCTCGCGCGCACCGTGCGGGACGCCGCCGCGCTGCTCGACGTCCTCGCCGGTCGTCGCGCCGGGGACCCGTCGTGGGCGCCGGCACCGAGTGGCACCTTCCTCGCTGCGTGCGACCGGCCGCCCGAGGGCCTCCGGGTCGCTCGGTTCATCACGCCGCTCATCGCCGGTGTGAGGGTCGACGCCGCCTGCGTGGAGGCCTACGACGACGCCTCCCGGCTGCTGGAGTCGTTGGGTCACCACATCGTCGACGTGCCGGCTCCGCTCTCGCCCGACGCCGTGCCGGTCTTCGAGACCTGCTGGGCGGTGCTGACGGCACTGTCGACCGCCCCGCCCGAGCGGGAGCACCTGCTGCGCCCGCTCACGCGGTGGCTCTCGGCGCGCGGACACAGCGTGAGCGGGCCGGAGTTCGGTCTCGCGATCGGGGCGATACGGCGTCTGGCGAGCGAGGCGCTCGAGGCCCTGGCGCCGTACGACGCCGTCCTGACGCCGACGCTCGCCGCGCCACCGCTGCGGGTCGGCGACCTGCGCGACGACGACGACCCCGCCGGCGACTTCGAGCGTCAGAAGCAGTTCACGCCCTGGACCTCGGCGTGGAACGTGACCGGGATGCCGGCGATCAACCTGCCGCTGCACTGGACGTCGCACGGCTTGCCGATCGGCGTGATGCTGGCGGCTCGACCGGCCGAGGAGGAGCTGTTGCTGGGCCTCGCGGCTCAGGTCGAGCAGGCCGCGCCGTGGCACGACCGCCGTCCGCCGGGCTGGGGCTGACGCACCGCCTCGGCAGTGCGGGTCAGTCGACGCTCCACGTGCTGCGGAACTCTGCGGGCGTGAGCTCGGCGAGCTGCTCGCGCACCATCGTGAGGAGGAGGCCGGCCTCCTCCGTGCCGGTGACGGGGATCCGGAGCTCCTCGACCCCGTCGGCGCGTCGTCGTACGACGACCTCGCCGCCGGCGGAGAGCTCGAAGAGCCCGCCGAACATCGCGCACCACAGGTCGAGCGCGCCGAACGAGTAGCGGCGCAGCTTGCTCCGCGTCGGCGGCAGGAGCTCGGACTCGTAGACCTCGCCGGCGCAGGCGGGCTCGAGGGTTCCGAGGGTGCCTGGGGTGTCTGGCATGCCTCCAGCGTAGGTCGTACCCCCTACACCGACCGGAACTATGACGTCGTGACGAACCAGGATGGGGCCTGGGCCACGAAGTCGGCCGGGGCGAGCGCGCCCGAGCCGGCGGGAAGCACGGCCAGCAGCGGCGTGCCGGTCACGCGCGGCAGGTCGTCGCGGTTGCAGGTCTCGGCGAGTCCGGGGGAGTCGGGCGGCGTCGGCCAGGACCCGATGACCAGGCCGGCGGGTTCGAGACCGCGCGCCCGCAGCGCGTCGACGGTGAGCTCGGTGTGGTTGAGGGTGCCGAGGCCGGCGCTGCAGACCACCACGACCTCGACCGGCTGCTCGGCCGAGAGCAGGACCGCCAGGTCGAGCAGGGTGCCGCCGTCGTGGTCGAGGCGGACGAGCAGCCCGCCCGCGCCCTCGACGATGACGACGTCGTAGCCCTGAGCGAGGTCGAGGACGGCGCGCGCGTGCTCGGCGACGGTGGGGAGCGGCAGCCCGGCGCGACGGGCCGCGGTGTCGGGGGCGAGCGGCTCGGGCAGCTCGACGAGGGTGCGGACGTCGCAGCCGGTGAGGCGCTCGACCACGGCAGCGTCGCCCGGCTCGCCGTCCACGACGCCGGTCTGGGCCGGCTTGACGACGAGCACGCGGCCCTCCGCCGTGGTCGCCAGCGCGGCGGTCGCGATGGTCTTGCCGACATCCGTAGACGTGCCGGTGACGACCACGATCCTGGGGGAGCGCGCGGTCATCGGTGCTCCTTCACGACGGCGACCAGCACCTCGACGGCCCGCGACCACTCGGCGGTGCTCAGCCCCGCGTTGACCGTGATCCGTAGGCGCGAGATCCCCTCGGGCACCGACGGCGGACGGAAGCACCCGACGCGCACCCCCTGCTCGCGAGCCGCGGCCTGCGCGGCCAGCGCCGCCTGGGGCGAGGGCATC
>NZ_JAXMNS010000192.1:0-6834 GCF_034670285.1 Nocardioides sp.
CAGTGGTTGTCGACCACCGGGTAGGGCAACGGCTCCGGGGCCGGGGGCGGCTCGCCCTCGCGACGCGCGCTCACGTCAGGACCCCGCGACCGAGGCTCGGCGGGCGAGGATCGCGGCGGCCAGGGCGTCGGGCGCCTGGGTCGGGATCCAGTGGCTGACGCCGGCGAGCTCGACGAACTCGTAGGGGCCGCTCACGTGCTCCGGCGTGAGCTCGGTGCCGCGGCGGCCCAGGGCGGCGTCCTCGTCGCTCCACACGAGCGTGGTGGGCACCCGCACCTCGGTGTCGCGGGCCGCCGAGCCCATCAGCGGCAGGGCGCGGTACCAGGCGAGGCCGCCCGGAAGAGCGCCGTAGTCGAGGATCTCGCGGCGACAGCGGGCCACCTCCTGCGACGTCATCCCGGTGCGTGCGAGCCCGCTCAGCAGCAGGCGCGGGAAGAACCGGCCGAGGAGGTCGACGAGGAACGGCAGCTGGAAGAGCAGGATGTACCACGACTTCAGGCCCTGCGAGCTCGTCGCGGCCGCCTTGAGGAAGGCCATCGGGTGCGGCACCGAGACCGCCGTCCACGACCGCACCAGGTCGGGACGCCGGGCGGCCACGCTCCAGCCGACGATCGCGCCCCAGTCGTGGCCGACGAGGTCGACCGGTCCGCCGATCTCGTCGATCAGCGCGATCGCGTCGTCGCCGAGCGCGCCGATCCGGTAGCGCCAGCGGCCGAAAGGGCGCGCCCTCGGCGAGTAGCCGCGCTGGTCGGGGGCGTAGGTGCGCGCGCCCTCGGCGTGCAGCAACGGCGCGACGTCGCGCCAGCAGGACGCCCGCTCGGGAAAGCCGTGCAGGAGCACGGTCGGGGTCCCGTCGAGCGGCCCGTCGTCGAGGACGTCGAAGGTCAGGCCCTGGCGCGAGTACTGCGTGAGGCGCGGCCTCGTCGAGGCGGGGGTCTGGTCGGAGGAAGCGTCGTTCACGAGACGTGCACCGCCTGGTAGACCTCGCGCTTGGGCAGTCCGGCGAGCCGGGCGACGTCGAGGATGGCGTCCTTGCGTGTCATGCCCTCGTCCTCGCGCTCGCGGACCGCCGTCCGGAGGGAGTCGGCGTCAGTCGCGATCGCGGCGGCCGGCGGGGCTCCGGCGACGACGATCGTGACCTCGCCGCGGATCCCCTCGGCCGCCCACGTGACCAGCTCGGCGAGCGGTCCCCGGCGCACTTCCTCGTAGGTCTTGGTGAGCTCGCGACAGACCGCTGCGGGTCGGTCGTCGCCCCACGCCTGCGCCATCGCGGCCAGGGCGGCCTCGGTGCGGTGCGGGGCCTCGAAAAAGACGAGGGTCCGCTGCTCGGCAGCCAGGTCGGACAGCCGCCGGGAGCGCTCGCCCGCCTTGCGCGGCAGGAAGCCCTCGAAGCAGAACCGGTCGACCGGCAGGCCCGACACCGCAAGAGCGGTCAGCACGGCCGACGGGCCCGGCACCGCGGTGACGCGGACGTCGGCCTCGACCGCGGCCGCCACCAGTCGGTAGCCGGGGTCGGAGACGCTGGGCATCCCGGCGTCGGTGACCAGCAGCACGCGCTTGCCGGCCAGCAGGTCCTCGAGGAGCCCCGGCGTACGACGCTGCTCGTTGCCCTCGAAGTAGGACACCACCTGTCCGGTCACGACGACCCCGAGGTCGGTGGTCAGCCGCTTGAGCCTGCGGGTGTCCTCGGCGGCGACGACGTCGGCAGCGGCGAGCTCGGCCGCCAGCCGTGGCGAGGCGTCGTCGGGTCGTCCGATGGGGGTCCCCGCCAGCACGAGCACCCCGGCTGCTGCCCCGGCGCCCCCTGCGCGTCCATCACCCATGCAGCGATCATGACAGGGCCACGACCTGCTCGGCCGACGCGCCCCGTGGGCCCCGTCGTAGTGTTGCGCCCCGTGAGCGCGCTGCAGGACCCGCCGAGCGCCTGGGAGCGCGCCCGGCGCCGTACGGCGGTCCTCGACGACCGTGTCGCGGGGTGGGTCGCGGCGATCAGCGTGACGCTGCTGGCCTTCGGCATGCGCGTGTGGCACCTCGGGACGCCCCACCGCTTCGCGTTCGACGAGACGTACTACGCCAAGGACGCCTGGTCGATGGCCAACCACGGGTTCGTGCGCAACTACCTCGAGAAGGTCGACGGCCGCTCGATCGACAAGACGATCCTGGCCGGGCGGACCGAGGGCATCTGGGACGACGGGCCCTCGATGATCGTGCACCCCGAGGTCGGCAAGTGGCTGATCGCGCTCGGCGAGAAGGCCTTCGGGATGGATCCGTTCGGCTGGCGGATCGCCTCTGCCGTCGCCGGCGCCCTGATGGTGCTGGTGCTCGTGCGCCTGACCCGACGACTGACCGGCTCCACGATGCTCGGCCTCGTCGCCGGACTGCTGCTGACCTTCGACGGGCTGCACTTCGTGCTCTCCCGGTTGGCCCTGCTCGACATCTTCCTGGCGTTCTTCCTCCTGTGCGGGGTCAGCTGCCTGGTCAACGACCGCGACTGGCACCGACGACGCCTCGCGCGCCTCATCGACCCGGCGGCGCCACCTGGCCCCACACAGTGGGGCCCGGTGCTGGGCGTGCTCTGGCGGCCGTGGCTGGTGCTGGCAGGCGTGAGCTTCGGGCTCGCGGTCGGCACGAAGTGGACCGCGCTCTACCCGCTGGCCGCCTTCGGGCTGCTCGTGTGGGTGTGGAGCGCGGGCGCCCGGCGCTCGTTCGGCGTCCGGTTCTCGCTCCTGCGCGGAGCGGTGGTCGACGGGCTCCCGGCCTTCGTGCAGCTGGTGGTCGTGGCGTTCTGCGTCTACGTGGCCACGTGGACGGGCTGGATGGTCCATGCCGAGGAGTACGAGCGCGACCTCTCCAGCACGCAGTACACCGGGTTCATCGAGGAGCGACCCTGCACCGGCACCGGCGAGGACCGTGAGACCGACAACCTCTCCGACGACGACGCCCGCTGGCCGACGGCCACCGAGGCCGACACCTCGGGCCTGGGCGAGGTGACCCAGTCGTTGCGGTCGCTGTGGAGCTATCACCACGACGTCTTCATCTTCCACACCCACTACCTCAACTGCAGCAGCCATCCCTACCAGTCGCAGCCTTCGGGCTGGCTGCTCGACAACCGTCCGGTCGGCGTCGCCACCGACCTCGACGTCCAGCCGGGCGAGCTCGGCTGCACGGCCGCCGACGACTCGGTCTGCTACCGCCAGGTCCTGCTGCTGGGCACTCCCCTGCTCTGGTGGGGTGCGTGCCTGGCCCTGGTCGCAGGGGCCGTGCTCTGGGTCGGCACCCGCGACTGGCGCTTCGGCGTCGCGCTCGTCGGCGTCCTCTCGACGTGGCTGCCGTGGCTGCTGTACGACGACCGGCCGATCTTCCTCTTCTACGCCGTCGCGTGCCTGCCGTTCATGGTGCTGGCGATCGCCCTGCTGATGGGCCGACTGGTCGGACCCTCGCGGTTGCCGTCGAGGCGGCGCACCGTCGGGGTCGTCGTCGCGGGGTGCTTCGTGGTGCTGGTGCTGCTGAACTTCGCGTACTTCTACCCGATCTACTCCTACGAGGTGATCCCGCGCGCCTCGTGGCTCAACCGGATGTGGTTCAGCAGGTGGATCTGAACGGCGACGGCCCCGTCTCGCAGCAGCTGCTGCGAGACGGGGCCGTCCTCGTCGTCACTCCCCTGCGATGAAGCCCGCCACGTCGTCGCTGACGAACATGTCGGAGACCGACTTCGCGCCACCGGGCACGTCGGCGGCGCGGAAGATGTAGCTCGCGTCGCTCGGCGAGGCGCCGACCGCGAACTCCAGCGGGACCGCGAGGCCGCCGGTCTCGACCGTGCCGAGCTCGTCCTTGGCAGCCGTGACGCCCTCGGGCGTCAGGTCACCGTTCTCGCAGGCCTTGTCGAGCACCTGGCGCATCACGTCGGCTGCGGCCGTGCCGAAGACGACGCCGAGCGTCGGGTCGCCGGGGTACTCGGCCTGGTAGGACTCGAGCAGCTCGGGCAGCTTGTCGAACGGCGCCACCGGCGAGGCGACGTAGAGGTTCTCGATCAGGGCCGCGCCGGACGGGCCGTCGAGCAGGGCCGGGGCGAAGACCGGGTTGTTGCCCACGATCGGGACGTTCAGGCCCTGTGCCGCGGCGACGCCGGCGACCGAGGCGGTCTGGCCCGGCGCCACGGTGAGCGCGATGGCCTTGACGCCCTCGGCCTTGAGCTTGGTGACCTGGGCGGTCATGTCGGCGTCGGTGGCCTGGATCTGCTGCTCGACGACCTTCATGCCGTGCTGCTCGGCGAAGTAGGTGGAGCCGGCGAGCCCGCCGGCGCCGTACTCGCCCTCGAAGTAGATGTGGCCGATCGTGTCGCCCTCATTGATCTTGCCCTCCTCGAGGAGGTAGCCGAGGGCGTTGATCATCTCGACCTCGTAGGTCGCACCGACGACGGCGATCTGCGATGACTCCGTCAGCGACTCGGCCCACGCGGCGGGGATGTTGACCATCTTGTCGGCCTCGAACTGCGGGATCAGCCCGGTGTTGATCGGCGAGCCGATGGTCTGCTCGATCGCCAGCACGTTGTTCTTGATCGAGCTGTAGAGCTGGATGCCGCGCTGGGTGTCGTAGCCGTGGTCCTTGACGTCCTCCTCGACGGTGTAGGTGCCACAGATCTTGTCGCCTTCGTTCTGCGTGCGCCAGTAGAGCGACTGCGCGTTGGTGATGTCCTTGCCGAGGGCGGCGAAGACACCGGTCAGGTCGGTGAGCGCGCCGACGGTGATCGTGGTGCCCTCGATCCCGCGTCCGACCTCCACCCCGTCCTGCGTGGTGGTCTCGCTGTCCGACGACTTCGTGCTGCAGCCGGACGCGGCGAGCATGGTGGCGGCAGAAACGAGCGCCAGCACCTTTCGCTTGTTGAACGTGTTCATCTGTTGTCTCCTCCGGTTGACGGGTCGGCGGGCGCCGGCGTCGAGTGCTGACTGCTGTCGGCCCCGTCCGCTGCGATGGCAGCGCCGGGGGCACGGGTGGTGGGCCGCAAGCGGCGGGCGAGACCGGCGAGACCGCCGGGCTCGAACATCACGACGAGGACGATCGCCCCGCCGTACAGGAAGGCAGCGGCCTGGCTCGCCACGATGCCCGGCTGGCCGGGGTCGACGATGAAGGGCAGCGAGCCGGCGTACTGCTGGAGCACCAGGGGCGCCGAGCTGACGAAGGTCGCCCCCAGGATGGCTCCGGTGACCGAGCCCAGGCCGCCCAGCACGATCATCGCCAGGAACTGCACCGACAGCGCTAGGCCGAAGGAGTCCGGGGCGACCGAGCCGATCGACAGGGCGTAGAGGACCCCGGCCATCCCGGCGTACATGGAGGAGACCAGGAAGGCGCGCGCCTTGTAGGAGCGGACGTCGACCCCCATCACCGAGGCGGCCACCTCGCTGTCGCGCAGCGTCTGCAGGGCCCGACCCGGGCGCGAGCGCACCAGGTTGTTGGCGAACCAGCAGGCCACCACGCACAGCGCCAGGCCGAGGTACCAGAGCCGCTCGGTCTGGCCGAACGGCACACCGGCGATCACCAGCTCCGGCGAGTCGGTGCCGCCGAAGCTGAAGCCGAACAGCGAGAACGCCGGCACCAGTCGACCGTTGAACCCTCCGGTGACCGACGTCCAGGTGTTGAGGACGTGCTGACCGATGAAGACCAGGCCCAGCGAGGCGATACCGAGGTAGATGCCGCGCAGCCGGGCCGCGATCGGGCTGAAGATGATGCCCGCGAGGCCGGAGACGAGCACGCCGAGCACCATGCCGACCAGCGGCGGCCACTCGAGGCCTCCGTAGGCGTTGGCCGTGCCCCCCGACGTCCCGGAGACGTAGGTGTAGGTCACCGCGCCGACGGCGAGGAAGAAGGCGTGGGCCAGGGAGAGCTGCCCGGTCGTGCCGACGAGCAGGTTGAGACCGAGGGCCCCGATGATCGCGGCGAACACCGCGAACCCGGTCCGCAGCCAGAACTCCTCGACGTAGAGCGGCAGCACGAGCAGCACGACCACGGCGGCGAGGATCGCGACGAGCTTGACGATCCGGGCGGTGGTCCAGGAGCCCTGCTGCGGGGCCGAGGTGCGGTCGACGCGGCGTCCCTCGGGACGGGTGGCGGTGTCAGACACGAGTCAGCTCCCTCGTTCCGAAGAGCCCTGATGGTCGTACGAGGAGCACGGCGACCATCACGACGTACGGGACGACGTCGCCGAAGCCGCGTCCGAGGAAGGCGATCTGGTCCTGGTAGCCGGCAGCCATCGCCTCGGCGATGCCGATCATCAGTCCGCCCACGAGGGCGCCGCCGGTGGAGTCGAGGCCACCGAGGATGGCGGCCGGCAGGGCGCTGAGGGCGACCAGCGCGACCGCGGGGGTCACGCCAGGAGTCGGGGAGCCGACCGCGAACAGGCCCGCGACAGCGGCCAGCACACCGGCGACCATCCAGGCGAACATCGAGACCCGCCCGCGGTGGATGCCCATCAGCGCGGCCGCCTCGCCGTCCTCGGCCGCGGCACGCATCGAGATGCCCCAGTTGGAGTACTTGAAGATGACGAAGAAGCCACCGATCAGGACGGCGGCGACGACGATGGCGACCGCCCGGTTGGCCGTGATGCCCACCCCGCCGATCGAGATCGCCTGGCCGCTCCAGGGGTGGTCGACGTTGAGGATGTCGGAGCCGATGCGGCGGGTGAGCTCGGTGATGATGATGAGGTCGACGCCGATCGTGAGGATCGCCAGGCCGATGACCGGTGCACCGCGCAGGCGGTTGATGATCAGTCGCTCCACGAGCATCGCGGCGATGGCCGCGCCGCCGATGCCGACGACCAGGGCCGGCCAGAAGCCGAAC
>NZ_JAXMNS010000193.1:0-6786 GCF_034670285.1 Nocardioides sp.
ATGAGCGTGTGGCGGTAGAACTCGCCGTCGAACTCGAGTGGCGCGCCGTCCTCCCACGTGTTCCAGATCGCGTGCAGCGCACGGACGAACTCGTGCATCCGCCGGGCCGGGTGTGACCACGGCATCGAGTAGCGGTTCTCGATGTGGGGTCGGATCTGGCTGCCGAGACCGAGGACGAAGCGGCCGCCGCTGAGCGACTGCAGGTCGTGGGCAGTGTTGGCCAGCGTCATGGGCGTGCGTGCGAACGCAACGGCGATCGACGAGCCGATCTCGATCTGCTCGGTGGCAGCCGGGAGGACGGCGTGCAGGTCGCCGACGACGCCGAAGTCGACGAGCTCGAAGATCGGCGCCTCCTCGTCCTTGTTGACGGCGACGATCGTCTTGGAGGTCTGCATGCCGGCGCGGTGCTGGATCGCACCGGAGATGCCGTTCGCGACGTAGAGCTGCGGCGAGACCGTCTTGCCGGTCTGGCCCACCTGGAAGGTGTGCGGCATCCAGCCGGAGTCGACCGCGGCGCGCGAGGCGCCCACGGCGGCGCCGAGCGCGTCGGCGAGACCCTCGATCGGCTCGAAGTTGCCACCGGTGCCACGGCCACCGGAGACGACGATGGCCGCCTCGGTGAGCTCGGGGCGACCCGACGCCTTGCGCGGCTGTGACGCCACGATCTGGGCCGTCTTGGCGGCGTCGGAGATCGTCACGGCGAACTCCTCGACGGTGCCCGCACCAGCGGTCTCGTCGGGGGTGGCGGAGTTGGGCTTGACCGTGATGATCGGCGTGCCCTTGGTGACCTTGGCCTGCACCGTGAAGTTACCGGCGAAGACGCTCTGCGTGGTCGTGCCGTCGTCGGCGAGGTCGACGGCGTCGGTGATCAGGCCCGAGTCGAGCTTGATGGCCAGACGGCCGGCGATCTCCTTGCCCTCCGCGGAGGAGACGATCAGGATCGCGGCCGGCTCGGCCTTGGCGGCCAGCTGCTGCAGCGCCTCGGCCTTGGGGGCCACGAGGTAGCCCTTGATCTCGGCGTCGTCGATGACGTACACCTTCTCGGCACCGAAGGCAGCGAGCTTCTCGGTGGCGGCCGACACCTGGTCGGCACCGCCGATGAAGACCGCGGACGGCGTACCGAGCTTCTTGGCCAGCGCCAGCAGCTCGAGCGTGGGCTTGCGGACCGCACCCTCGACGTGGTCGACCAGAACCAGGACTTCAGACATGTGTGTTCTCCTCTAGCTGTTCTGGGCGGCTCAGATGAACTTCTTGGACGCGAGGAAGCCGGTGAGCGCCGTGGCGCCCGAGCCGTCCTCGTCCTTGACGATCTCGCCGGCGGTGCGCGGGGGACGCTCGGTCGTGTCAGCGACCTCGCTCCACGCCACGGACAGGCCGACCTCGCCGGCGTCGACGCCGATGTCGGAGAGCGCAAGCGTCTCCATCGGCTTCTTCTTGGCCGCCATGATGCCCTTGAAGGACGGGTAGCGAGCCTCACCGGTCTGGTCGGTGACCGACATGACCAGCGGCATCGTGCCGCCGATGACCTCGGTGGCGGTGTCGCCGTCACGCTTGATGCGGACCTGGTCGCCCTGGCTCTCGATGACCGAGGCGAAGGTGACCTGCGGCAGGCCGAGACGCTCGGCGAGCATCGCCGGGACGACGCTGCCCGAGGCGTCGGTGGACGCCATGCCGCACATGACGAGGTCGACCTGGCCCTTGTCGGCCTTGATCTTCTCGACGGCCTTGGCCAGCACCAGCGAGGTGGCGATGTAGTCGGAGCCGGCGATGGCCTCGTCGGAGACGTGGACGCCCTCGTCGGCGCCCATCTGCAGCGCCTTGCGCACGGCGTCGACGGCCTTCTCGGGGCCGACGCACAAGGCGGTGACGGTGACGCTGGTCGGGTCCTCGGCCTTCTCCTTGAGCTGGAGGGCCTGCTCGACGGCGTACTCGTCGAGCTCGGACAGGAGTCCGTCGACGCCAACGCGGTCAACGGTGTTGTCCGACTCGAACCGCCGGTCGGCGGTGGCGTCGGGAACGTACTTCACACAGACGACAATGTTCATGGTGGTGTGGCCTGGACGGCCCCTCCTGATGCACTCGGTGGCCCCTCCGCGACGGGATCGCGGAGGATGGTGGCCGAAGATGATGCGACAACCGTGAGGTTACCGCCGGGTCAACCACATCGGTACACACGTCCGTAGAGGAGACGCCCGACGTGGGACAGATCACGTCCCGGCTCCGGGAGCGGAACCGGGACGTGACCGGGGTGGTGCTGTGCGGTGCTTGGAGATCGTGGTGCGGTGCGGGCCCTGGATCAGGGACGGATCACCGAGTCGCCGATCTTGCCGATGACCAGCCAGGCGATGGCCGCGAGGCCGTAGTTGAACAGCGCCGTGCCGGTGTCGGAGAAGTTCGGGACCTTCTCGTTGAAGTCCTTGATCGGGCTGCTGAGGTCGAAGAGACCCAGGTCGACCTTGTCGGCGGTCTCCCGCAGGAACATGACAAGGTCGTTCTGCTCGTTGGCCTCGATCGCGATGAGGAGCACCTCGGCGGCCAGCACGAGCGCGAAGAAGACGCACACGGCCCAGAAGGCCTTGGCGACCATCGTGCGGACCTTCTTGGTGTCGAAGTCCATCTGCGGCAGCTGGCGCTTCCCCACCTTCGTGGTCTCAGTGACCTTGGTGGTCTCGGCGGGCGCGGGAGCCGGGGCTCCGCTCGGCGGCGCCGTGGACGCGTCAGGCGCGCCGGGGTGCCCGCTCGCGTCGGCCGGGTCGTTCACGTTCTTCTCGTCAGTCATTTTCCTGCCCTCTCGGATCAGCCCCATGTGGCCCGTTGAGTGGGAGCCTTGCACACGCGTCGTGAAGGTGCGGCCGACTCGCCCTCAACGGCCGACGAACGCCGCCTTGCCGGGGCCGTTCTCGACGAACGACGTCATCCCGATGGAGCGGTCCTCGGTGGCGAACACGCCGGCGAACTGCAGGCGCTCGATCTCCAGGCCCGTCTCCAGGTCGACCTCGAGCCCCCGGTCGATGGCCTCCTTGGCCGCGCGGACGGCGTACGACGCCGCGGCGGTGAACTGCCCGGCCCAGGCGCACGCCTCGGCGTAGACGTCGGCTGCCGGGACGAGCCGGTCGACCAGACCGATCGCGAGCGCCTCGTCGGCCTTCACGAACCGGCCCGTGAAGATGATGTCCTTGGCCTTGCTCGGCCCGACCAGCCTGGTCAGACGCTGGGTGCCGCCCGCGCCGGGGATGATCCCGAGCAGGATCTCGGGCTGGCCGAAGGTCGCGTCGTCGGCCGCGATGCGGATGTCGGCCGCCATCGCCAGCTCACATCCGCCGCCGAGGGCGTAGCCGGTGACCGCCGCGACGACCGGCTTGGGGATGCGGGCGATCGCCGTGACGGCCGACTGCACCGACGAGGACAGGTCGACCATCTCGGTGTAGGAGAGCTCGGCCATCTCCTTGACGTCGTTGCCGGCCGCGAAGACGCGCTCGCCGCCGTAGACCACGACCGCCTTCACGTCGGCGCGCTCGGTGGCCTCGGCCGCTGCGGCCCGCAGCTCGGCCTGCACCTGCACGCTGATGGCGTTCATCTTGGGTCGATCGAGGCGGATCGTGCCGACCCCGTCAGCAACCTCGAGCCGGACGAACTGGGCCTCTGACGTCATGCGGTGTCTCCTTGCAACCTCGGCGTGGCCGGACTGACTCCTGGCCATCGATCTTCTTCCCTATCATTCCGCAGATGAGTGCGGGGAGATGGAGCCAGCTCGGCGAGCGGTCCACAGTGTGGCCAGGACGCCAGGATCCACTGGGGGCGACCTGGTCGCCGGAGTCGACCAACTTCGCGGTGCACGCACCCCGCGGCACCGCGGCGTGGGTGTGCCTCTTCGACGACGACGGCGTCGAGACGCGTCACCAGCTCACCGAGCAGACCCTCAGCGTGTGGCACGGCGCCATCCCTGGTGTCGCCCCCGGCACCCGCTACGGCTTCCGGGTCGACGGCCCCTGGGCGCCCGACCAGGGGCTGCGGTTCAACCCCGACAAGCTGCTGCTCGACCCCTTCGCCCGTGCCGTGTGTGGCGACCTGGTGCCCGACCCGGCGGTCTACGGCTACGTCCACGGGTCCCCCCAGACGCGCAGCACGAGCGACTCCGCGCCGTACGTGCCGCGCAGCGTCGTCGTCGCCCCCGACGACTTCGACTGGGGCGGGCAGGTGCCCACCAAGCAGCGCTGGCGCGACACGGTGATCTACGAGCTGCACGTCAAGGGGATGACGGCCCTGCACGACCGGGTGCCCGAGCACCTGCGCGGCACGTACGCCGGGCTCGGCTCCCCCGCGGTGATCGACTACCTGCGCGATCTCGGCGTCAGCGCCGTCGAGCTGCTGCCGGTGCAGCAGTCGGTCTCGGAGACCGGCGTCCTCGAGCGTGACAAGACCAACTACTGGGGCTACAACACGATCGGCTTCTTCGCCCCGCACCACGCCTACTCCGCCGCCGGCGACCGCGGGGAGCAGGTGACGGAGTTCAAGGAGATGGTCAAGGCGTTCCACGACGCCGAGATCGAGGTCTACCTCGACGTCGTCTACAACCACACCGCCGAGGCGGGCCCGCTCGGACCCACGCTGTCCTTCCGCGGTCTCGACGACCTCGGGTTCTACTCACGCGTGGCCCTCGACAAGCGGCCCGCGCTCATTCCCGAGGGCGAGGACAGTGCAGTCGTGGACTCCTACTGGGACGTCACCGGGTGCGGCAACACCGTCGATGCCGGCGACCCCTTCGCACTGCGACTGATCCTCGACTCACTGCGGCACTGGGTGACCGAGTTCCACGTCGACGGGTTCCGCTTCGACCTGCTCTCCGCCCTCACCCGGGTCAACCATGCCGTCGACATGCGCACCCACCCGTTGCTCACCGCCATCGGCCAGGACCCGGTGCTGCGCCAGGTCAAGCTGATCGCCGAGCCCTGGGACGCCTCGATGGACGGCTACGCGGTCGGCAACTGCCCGCCTCCCTGGGTGGAGTGGAACGACCAGTACCGCGACGAGCTGCGCGACTTCTGGCGCGGGCACACCGACGGCATCCGCACGGTCGCCACCCGGCTGTCCGGCTCCTCCGACCTGTACGCCGACGACGGGCGCTCGCCGTACGCCTCGGTCAACTTCGTCACCGCCCACGACGGCTTCACGCTGCGCGACACCGTGAGCTACGACCACAAGCACAACGAGGCGAACGGCGAGGACAACCGCGACGGGTCCGACTCGAATCGATCGGCCAACCACGGCGTCGAGGGCGAGACCGACGACCCCGCGATCATCGCGGCCCGCCGCCGAGCCGCGGCGAACCTGATGGTCTCGCTGCTGCTGTCCAACGGCGTGCCGATGTTCACCGCCGGCGACGAGCGCGGGCGCACCCAGGGCGGCAACAACAATGCCTACTGCCAGGACAACGAGGTCTCCTGGGTCGACTGGAGCGCCGACGACGCCTGGCTCGACGTCTACGAGGTGACGCGAGCGGCGCTGCGACTGCGGCGCGAGCACCCGGCGCTGCGACAGCGGCACTGGTTCGAGGGTCGCCCCACCATGACCGGAGGGCCCAAGGACCTGGTGTGGCTGCACCCCGAGGGCCGCGAGATGACGGGTGACGACTGGCACGACGGCTCGCTGCGCACGTTGGCGATGTTCGTGCTCGGGCGGCCGCTGCGCTCCCCCGGGCCGCGCGGCGAGCAGCAGACCGATGCGTCGTTCGTGCTGTGGTTCCACAGCGGCGACGAACCGGTCGACGTGCTGCTCCCCGAGAACGAGTGGGTGCAGTCGGGTGAGGTCGCGCTCTCGACCGACCCCGACCTGGTGACGGGCACCGTCGTCCGTGCCGGGCAGCAGCTGCGCCTCAGCGGCCCGTGCGTCGTGGTGCTGCGCGAGCGGGACGACCCGCACGAGGAAGCCGTCACCAGTCGGTAAGAACGTCGGAGGCTCGTGGTGCCGACTCGTCCGTAGGCTCGCGGCATGACGCGACTGGTGACGATCGTCCTGCTCCTCGGCGGGCTCCTCCTGACAGGCTGCTCCGCGGGCACCACCGACTCCTCCGGCACCCAGTCGGCCGACGGATCGTCAGCGGCGAGCCTCGAGTTCAACGCCACCACCATCTCCGGTGACCCGTTCGCCGGCGAGAGTCTCTCCGGCAAGCCGACGGTGCTGTGGTTCTGGGCCCCGTGGTGCTCGGCGTGCCGCAACCAGGCCCCCGGCGTGAGCGAGCTCGCCACGACGTACGGCGACGAGGTCAACGTCGTGGGCGTCGGCAGCCTCGACGAGAGCGCCGCGATCGAGGAGTTCGCCGACGCCGTGCCCGCCGACTTCACCCAGCTCGACGACCCGGACGGCGCCGTGTGGCGCCACTTCGGAGTCACCGCTCAAAGCACCTACCTGGTGCTGGACGCCGATCAGAACGTCGTCGCGTCGGGCTACCTCAGCGACGCCGACCTCGACTCGACCGTCGCCGGGCTCGCCGGGCTCGCGGGCTAAGTGCCCGACGCCGGACTGCTCTCCCTGGCCCTCGGGGCCGGGCTGCTGGCGGCGGTGAACCCGTGCGGGTTCGCCCTGCTGCCGGCGTACCTGTCGTTGCTGGTGCTCGGTGACCAGCCCGAGGACCGCACCGGCGCGCTGCTGCGCGCGCTGCGGCTGACCGCGGCGATGACGCTCGGCTTCGCGGGGGTCTTCGCGCTGTTCGGCCTGGCCATCGCGCCGGTGGCACCGCAGCTGCAGGGCGACCTGCCGTGGGTCACGCTCGGGCTCGGGGTCGTGCTG